>JAIDDH010000099.1 GCA_029055435.1 Acetatifactor sp. | reverse complement strand
TGTTAATTTTCTAGCTGTCTGCTCATCAACAATGGTCCATGAATCAAATTTTCCTTTTTTATGACTGCTTGCTTTTATAGATTCTAGATAATCTTTTACCGAATCAGGCATGCGCACAGGGCCTAATGGAGATTTAAAGCCATGTTTCATCAATTCATCTCTGGTATATTCTACGCCCTCAAATTCTTCCAAGAGCTCCAGTTCCATATATCTTCCGGCGCTTCCATCAAATTCGCCCGTCAAATCATATTCGTGGTCATCTATGTCGGGCACTTTGATTTCTGCTCTATTCACTTTACACTTAAGTTTAATAGCCTTTACATCACCAGAAACATAAATATAAACTATATCTCCTGCTACCATATTTGCACTTTGCGTCCAATCAATTTTATGAAGGTCGCGAAATGCATCTATAATTCTATATCTTTCAGGATTTCCAGAAATAATCCATTCTGTAACTTTCCTCTGCTCCAATTGTATCACCTCTATCCGAAAAAATGTATAAATTACCAATTATCATTTTATCACATTTGCGCGAGAATTACATTAACTATCTGAACCGAGGATAGAGTAAACTTACTGTCAGTTGGAAAGTCGCAGAGATACCCTGCCTCAGATTTGCTCAGACTTGATTTCTTTTAGCTCCAACTATTCGGACTCGGCGTGGTCTTCATCATCATAACTATGCAGGACTGTATTCTTTCATTCTTTTCTATAAACATTTATTTCTTTTGTATTATTGATACTTATGACTGGTTTTCCTGAATCTGATTCAGATATGTTCTCTTTAAGTATGCTCTGCGGATCGTTTATTGTACCACCTTGAATTACGTTCAACTCCATTCTTACATTATCAGGAAATTTATCCAAATAAACCGAAACACCTCTAAATGTATTTGCTTCTGAACCATCCAGCGTGATATTGTGTTCTATATGATCAGCCTCTAAATCAAGATATACAAATGAGTTGTTTGCATGAACCAGCACATCTGAGTTTATAGTGTATAAAGAAATTTGACTGAAATCGCCTGTTACTTCAATTTTTTCAAATTCCTTTTGAGGTATGCCAATAATGGGGGAGCCAAGAACATCATTATCGTCTTCCGCATTTTCCATCAAAATGTTAATGTCAACCGTATCACCATTCTCCTCACAACGAACTTCATATGTATGATCGGTATTCAAATCCCCATTATAAAATTCAAAGTATTCATTTTCACTCTGCCCGATAATAATGGAGCGAGCATTGCCGCTTATATTAACATGATGAACATTTTCAGCCGCAATATCATAATGTATTTTTTCTTTTCTATCCAGAGCAACGCCGGACGAAATATCCGATTGAATGGTACATCCGCTGATTGCAAAAACCATTATTACTGCAACAAGCAATAATATCATTCTATTTTTCATAACATGACCTCACCTTTCTCAATTGATCATATTAAGTTTGTTATCGACAAGCCATTGAATATCATCTTCAAATAAAGTTTTATACCTTAATGCAATTTCCATGTCTGACGGATCGATTCCATTAGTAGTATATGCAAAAGAAATTTTATACTGCCATTCTCCAGGATATACAGCTAATTCGGTGTCTATGTCAACCGCATTTTCTATATCTGTCCCTTTTCTATAAAAAGAATAGGCGACTTTACCTGACGGGTCATATACTTCAAAACTTACAAAGGAATCAGGCGTCCAGCTATCACGGCCGGTTCCATCGATAAGATTTTTTAAAGTAATAGAAATATCTAAACTATTATCATGGTTCACATAAAAGCTGGTTCCTCGCCCGCCTATTACCGTTGGCATAGCCTGTTCTGAAAAGGAAACACCTGTATTCACGATATAGCCATTTTGAATATCTTCTTTCGTTTGCTCATAAGTTCTATAAGAATCATACATCTGACCAAACAACGGAGAATCATCCTCAATCTCAGCAGAGGCTACATCCATATCGGTTGCAAACCCCCACACAAATGGAGCAATCAGCCTTGCGGTTACAGATGTTTTTTCAGCCGGCGTTTGATTTGTACTTAACCGCACATACCAAGTGCCGGGATACACACCATCTGTCACCATAATCATATCCTTTCCATATAGGTACTCTTGACTTCCTGATATAAATCCATCTTGATTAAAGGTATATGTCCGTACCACTTCACCATTTGGATCAATTACTTCAAGCGTTCTGTGACTATCCCCGTCGGCAACCGCATTTAACTGAATTTTAGCATCGTCTTCTGTGATGTTAATTGCAACATCTTTGGTCGTTGTCTCTTCACCTTGTTGAAAGCCGATGATTTCAACCGAATGTGTACGTAAAGCAAAGGTATCCGTCCCAGCATCAGGATATGTCTGATTATGTGTATTTGCTGCATACACTCCCAAAAAGGCAAACCCATAAACAAGAATAGCCGTAAGAAACAAGGATGTGAAAATCCCCCATTTGGGTATTTTCTTAAAATTCATAATTGCATCCAACCTTTCTTTCAATAATTCCTTGCTTTCGTTCAATGTGAGAGAAACAAGAGAAGCCTTGTAACTTCCACCGAGCCCTATGGCATTTAGTAAGGTATCTCCATAGGCACGCCGCCCCTGTGCGTCAAGTTCCCGTATGACGGCCTCATCACAGGAGAGCTCACATATCCTGCCAATTTCCCGGCTCATCGGGTAAACAAACGGATTAAACCAATGTATACAGACAGTAAACTGTACCAACCATTTATAAAACATATCCCGTCGTTTGAAATGCATCAATTCATGCCGGATTGTATAGTCAAAATCCATAGGCGGCAGATCGGCAGTAGGGAGTATAATACAGGGGCGGAAAAATCCAATCAGCAACGGCGAGGAAATCAGATTATTCGTGCATAGCTCCACCGTGGTTTTTATCTGGTTTTGCTCCACCAGTTTTCCAAACCGTTCCAACAAGTCAATATCCGCCACTTCCTCACAACCGGCCCGAATATATTTAACAAAGTCTTGGTAAATTGTGATTTTCCGAACAAACAGGATGAGCGCTACCGCCAGCCAGCCGATCCAGAGGTTTTGCCATACCGCCGATACTCTGTTTCTAACGGGACCATTGATCGATTCCGCCAGCTCCGTTTGATCGCTATGCAGATTATTTTGCCCATCTGTCACACCATCTGTTTGGGAGCCACCTATTATGCCGCCCTGCCATGTATAAGGGGAAACTATCTCCGCCTGTTCCGTTGTCCTGTCAAGCCCTTGAAAAAGAGTTGTCATCAGGTTTGTTTCCGGCGCAAATGGAAACAGCAGTCGGGCGACCACCACGAGCCAGATATAATACTGCCATCGTTTGCTCAACCGCTCTTTGAACAAAGAACGGAGCAAAAAAAGCAAAAGGATCAACAGCGCCCCGGAAATGGAAAGCGATAAAACAACTTTTAGCGTTTCATTCATTTATCACCTTCACCTCCTTTCCAATATTTTTTCAAATCCTCGTAATCATCAGAGGAAAGCAAATCCTTTTGAATAAGTGTGGAAACAAGACCTTTCGCGTTGCCCTCATAGAGTTTATTAAGCAGAGTTTTGGTCTGCTCCTCCTGATAGTCCGTCTCTAAAACAACCGCAATATACTGATTGCGGAACCCCGTTTTACTTGCTTTCAAAAAGCCCTTATTTGCCAGACGCGAGAGCAAAGTGATAATTGTGTTTTTCGTCCACGGAGTTCCTTTATCCTCTAACGCCTTGACAATTTCCGCATATAAAGCAGTGCCGCCGTTAGCCCATATAATTTTCATAAGTTCCAATTCATAATCTGATATTTGTTGCATTTTTATCCTCCTCTAGCGGATTACATTTTGTACTCCACTCACAGGATAACATTTTGTACGCTAGATGTCAACAGTGACATAAGCGGTGAATCCACAAGATTTTCAAAGCTCTACCGTTGGTAGGTGTTCATTTTATCCATTCGCTGTATAATAACAGTGGAAAGCGAGGGTATTTGAAATATGGATCAAAAGAAAATAGGCAATTTTATTGCCGCCCGAAGAAAAGACAACAGTCTGACCCAAAGCCAACTGGCCGAAAAGCTGGAAATAACAGACAAGGCAGTATCAAAATGGGAAACAGGAAAGTCACTGCCTGACCCGTCTCTTTTTTGTCCACTGTGTGACCTGCTCCACGTCACTTTGAATGAATTGCTTTCAGGTGAGTTGATATCCGACGAAAACCTGAAAGAGAAATCTAATCAAATACTGCTTGAAGTTGTCACAAGCTGGCTTGGCAAAGATCAGTGGGAGAATAAGACAGATGCCCATGCTCCGACCGTCCTGAAGATAAAAAATATCAGAAAGGTATATGAAACTGAAAGTACTATAACCGAAGCCGTTAAAGATGTCAGCTTTGAAATCACCAAAGGGAGCTTTGTAGGCATCATGGGTGCATCAGGATCAGGAAAAACTACCTTGCTGAATATGATTGCGACTATAGATAAGGCCACCAGTGGGCAGATAGAAATTGATGGATATGACATTGCAGAGCTATCTGAAAATGATCTGGCATCTTTCCGTCGGGAACATTTAGGTTTTGTCTTTCAGGAATACAATTTGTTAGACACTTTGACGGTCTATGAGAATATCGCATTGGCACTGACGATTAAGCAGATACCAAAAGAGACCGTAAAACAGACGATTCTTGATTTGGCTGACAAATTAGGGATATCTGAAATCCTGAATAAGTTTCCCTATGAAATCTCGGGCGGTCAGCGGCAAAGATGTGCCTGTGTGAGAGCGATTGCGGCAAACCCCAGCCTTATTCTTGCAGACGAGCCGACCGGGGCGTTGGATAGCCACTCTGCAACACAATTACTGGAGACATTCGTCATGCTCTGTCAAAAGTATGCTGCTACCATTTTAATGGTAACTCATGATGCCTTATCTGCAAGTTACTGTGATAAATTACTGTTTATGCAGGATGGTGAGATCAAAGCCTCCCTGGAACGGGAACAAGAAAGTAAACAGGAGTTTTTCACCAGAATTTTAGATACGATTGCAAAAATTACAGGAGGTGTTCACTATGTATCTTAAATTAGCGCTCCGTAACACAAAGCGTTCCATGCTTGACTATCTCCTGTATATTTCATCAATGGTTATGCTCATTTCCATTATTTTCCTTTCAAACTGCATTGCGGATTGGGGGGATATGCAGGCGGACTTTCAGACAATGGCTTTACCTTTACTGATCGTGATGATCATGGCGGTGCTGGTAAACTATATCAATCACTTTATCATCAGACAGCGGGCAAAAGAATTTGCCACTTATATGTTGCTCGGAATGGAAAAAGATAAGCTGTCATTGGTATTCCTGTGTGAATTATCTGTGATAGGGGTGGCATGCTTTCTTCTGGGTGTGGCTTTAGGTACGGGAATATTTTCTATTTGCTGCCATACATTACTGCAAGGAACCGGAAATCACTCCATATTCCAAATTATATTGAAAAGTATTCTGCAGACACTTGTTTATTTTTGCTGCGTAGAAGTTCTGTCAGTATTTTTTATGAAATGCAAAATATATAAACTACAGATTGTGCAGCTTATGCGGGAAAAACAACGCAATCAGCCGCTGGGCGCAGGTAAGAAGTCTTTTTGGGGATGGATGCTTATGATCAGCTTTTTCGGTTATCTGGCATTGCTGTCCGGCATTTCCTTTATGCCCGACGCGATAATGTCTGTCTCCATCTCCCTTATTTCACTGCCAATGTTAGTATGCGTTTTCTCATTCTATAGATGGCTGTATGCGTTTATCGCACATTTACGTCTAACACAGGCAGATGCTTTATATCAAGGCAACCGGCTATATCAAATTGCCGAAATGACAAGCGGATCAAAGACCAGCGCAAATGTAAATACCATTTTCTGTATCTGTTTTATCTTTTCAGCAGGTTCTTTTGTGTTTGGGACATTTCTGCTGAACCCCAATATTTATATTTTTGAAAAAACCAAGCAGCAATGGATGGGATTCTTACAGATCAGTATCTGCATTATTTTTATGATCATCTATTTCTCTGTCCTCTCTTTATTGCAGATCATTGATTTAAAGAGGGAAAGCAGAAATATGCGGCTATTGTTTCACATGGGAAAAAATCAATCCGATTTAAAATACCTGATTTGTACGCAGGTGCTTATAAAGCTGTTCATACCAATACTAATGTCCTTTATTATACTTTGGACAGCTACACCATTTGTCAATTATAAGATGAACTCTATATTGCCCGTACAAAATCATCTGTTTAAAGCGATCGGTGGTTTTATGGTCTGCTTCTTTGTTCTGTATTTATGTTTTTTTGGCGTGGTATATGTGGTAAATATGCGATATATCAAATTCAGCACTAAATAATGAGAACCTACACATTCCCTACATACACCCTTTCCAAATACCTCTCGGCAATCCGTGCAAGGCAGTACAGCTGATCCACATCTGTAGCTTCTCTGTCTTTCATGCGGTATCGCGGGAAAAAACGGGTAATATGAAGAGGGATTGCCGGATTTAAGCCGGAAATCCATTTTGCCTGCGCCTCCATCTCCTCAGGGGAATCGTTTTCCCCGGGCACGATCAGCGTAGTCAGTTCCACATGACAGCTTTCCGCCGCTCTGGTGATAAAGGCCTTGACTGTCTCCAGATCCCCGCCGAGCTTGCGGTAATACTCCTCCCGAAAGCCCTTCAGATCAATATTCATGGCATCTATCCAGGGCAGCAGCTCCTCAAGCACCTTTTGCGAGGCAGTGCCGTTCGTCACAAGGACATTTATCATACCATATTCTCTCACCAGCCGGGCTGTATCACGGACATACTCCCAACCCACCAGAGGTTCATTATAGGTATAAGCTACGCCGATGTTCCCTGCCCTTTTCTGTTCCTTCCATGTAAGCGCCGTGTCCGCAAGCTGTCGGGGCGAAATATATTCCGTCTCAAGGACTCCCTTGTCCGCCATGGATATCTCATGATTCTGGCAGAAAGGACACCTTAAGTTGCAGCCATAACTCCCCACGGACAGAATCATGCTTCCGGGATGGAAGTCCTGCAACGGCTTTTTTTCGATGGGATCCAGCGCTATGGATGTGATCAGACCATAATTATCGCAGATTATTTCCCCGCCCTCGTTTTTTCTGGCCCCGCACAGCCCTGTCTGTCCGGGTGCCAGCGCGCAGTTGTGTATACATACCTGACATATGGTTTTCATGCAAATCTTCCCTCAAAATTTTAGTGGTGCCGTATCACTTCAAAGCGTTCCAACTCCACACTCTCATGGGCTTTGATTCCCGCCTTCTGCTTCGCTATGGCTATCTGCTGCTCTATCGTATCCACGCCCTCCAGATTCGGCAGCAGCAGACCTCGCCTGCCCCCCCCTTGTCACAATGACTCCGTACCGCGCCACATCCAGTTCTTCAAGGGAGGAAATCTTCTCCCTCTCCCCCAGCACATCAACACTGATCGTCAGGCGTTCCACCTCCCATGCTTCCACGGGGGAGAATCTGGGGTCCTCGGAACAGGCGCTGACTGCATTATTCATAATTTCTTCCGCCAGAGATCCACGAACCGCCTGAATCGTACCGATACAACCTCTGAGTTTTCCGTCCTCCTTCAGGGAAACAAACGCACCGGCTCTGCTGTGATACAATTCCTCCGGCAGTCCCTGTGGCATCTCAGGCAGCTCCCCCGTCTCTACATATACCTCGATGGTGTATCTTGCCAGCCTGACGTATGGGTCTTCCTGTTCCCGCAGGGCAAGAAGCCTTAACCGTTCCTTCTCCTCGTACTGCTCCAAGAAATTGCGTGTCCCATCATCGCCACAGGGTCGATAGGTGCAGACGCCATACCCCACCCCGAAGGGTCCTTCATAGGAAAGCCACTCTGCCTCCACGGCAGTCCGGTCAAAGGCGCCTGCCAGGATGGTAAAGGAGCGATGCCCGCACTCCGCAGCCTTCTCACAGAAATCTTCCGAAAATTCCAGCAGTTCCCCGAAAGCTCCCCTGCCCATCACATCCATAATCCGTGCATCGTAGGCAGGCCCTTCCTCCTGATATCCGTAGGGTCCGTCCTCCTTCAGCTTATGGGACAGATCACCACTGGCGATCACTACCGTGTCTCGCCCAAGGGTTTGCGCTGCCATCCTGATGCACTGTCCCAGCCGATAATGAGCCGTCAGGGGGAAGCCGGACAGACCGATTCTTACCAGACGATATTTTGTCCAGTACTGATTCACAAAATACAAGGGAACCATAGTACCATGATCCAGCCTTCTCTCCCGTTCTCCCAGCGTTCCCGCCTGTAAACCGGCCGCCTCTGCAGCCTCGCACAACACACGAACAAATTCCGTGTCATAGGAGACTTCCATGGAAACCTGTCCAGCATGAAACTGCCCAAAATCACCTCTTGCACCCGACCCCGGCGATATGTGAAAATAGTCCGCATACAGGGTCTGGTGAGGAGAAAGGAGCACGATCGTCTCCGGCTGCAGGCGGCCGATTATCTCCGCCGCTTTTTGGTATGCGCTGATCGTCTTCTGTATTTTCTTTTCCTCACCCCTGCCTACATCAGGTATGATGAGCGGCGGATGCGGCACCATGAAGCCTGCTGAAATTCCCATAACGATCCTCCTGTGCTTATATGGTTGGGGATGTCCTTCTGTTTTATTCCAGTTTATGCCCCCGCTGTGCAAAAGTCAACGCATTGGAAAGCCTTATGTATGCTTTATTTAATTTAGATATCCTTTCTTATCTCAGCCCAAATAGCCGGGAGTTGCGGCACCAACTCCGCATCAGTCATTACCCTTCGCTCTGTAGCTTCCATAGCAGTCCTTCCGAAGTTGTCATAGTGGGTCTGACTCGTAATTCCCATTTCTGCAAACAATTTTGATTCGCAGATTTTGCTGCTGTCCACCCCCTCAAACCGAGCAGCCTGTTTTGCAGCCTTTGTCAAATAGTCACGAGCCAATCCCAAATCTCCCATGGCACAATAGGTCTCTGCACAAAGTACAAGAAGAACACAATCATACTTGTCAAACCAAGTAGTAACTTCAGGGGGATACCCCGGTCGTAATGTACTGCGTAACCATTCGATGCAGGCCACAGTGGTTTTGTAATCACGTTTCTGGAAAAAAACATTGGCATAGCCCATCATAATCGCATCCAGGTCGTCCAAGCTCTGTGCGAACGCCTTACCAAGATACACTATCGCTTCCTCTGGATGGTGGAGACAGTCAGCCAAGACCATTCCGATCATCGCGTTATTGATCCCGCATACATTATTTTTTTCAGCATATCCACACAGGTGTCCGCGTGACCGAGCGATAAATGAATCCGAGCCATTTGACGGCGGATCGACAACTCACTAATGTTTTCATCCGTGTTTTGCTCAATCAGATTGCAGGCCATATCAAAAAGTTCCAGCGCACGGAAAGAAGCTTTTTGGTCTTTTTGTTCATAGCCTTTTTCAGAGTAGATAACTGCACTCTGATACACGATGTCAAAACAATTGGGATACTTCTTTAATGCCTTTTCTGATTCAATAACTCCATCATCATATTGCGCTCCTTGGCGGTAAACAATGATCCTGTCAAGTGCCGCGCCCATACTGCCATTACGCCACTCATATCCCAGTAAAACATCTGTGGATACTTCAAACAGATCTGCCAGTTCTATAATTAAGTTCAAATCCGGATTTGATTGCTTAGATTCCCATTTATAAACAGCGCCAACTGTAACTCCCATCGCTTCCGCAAGTTGCTCTTGCGTCATCTTCCGTTCCTTTCGGAACGTTTTAATATTTTCGGCAAGCCTTGATTGCATATCTATTTCCCTCCATTTTTGATGATTTGACGCCATCATTTTACCATTAACTATAATCTAAACAAACACCCTAATGGTATGAGTAGAGAAAAAATTTTTATACCTCCAGTGTTGGTTTCACATATTTTTACAGTTCTTCGGTTTTCCGAATGTATTCAGCTTTTGCTGCTCTGTACATGGTACAGTTATGGAAAATAAGAAATTTCTCGTCATTTATTGATATTTTCGTTCCATCAATAATGTTTTTGTATACTTCATAAAAATTGTCGGCAGTTGCTCCTGCTTTTCCAACCCGGATTGTACCACTCGCATATTACCTCTACTAAGTTCCCCGCTTTCCAAGTGATTTCCGGCCTTTTCAGTGTCGGCTCCACACTTCCAATCACATGTACACCATTGTCGAACACATAATTTGCCGTCTTCCCCAACGGGTATCCATCATTGAAATCGATGATATATCTTCCGTCCTCTAACTTGAACATTTCCTTTCCTCCCTCTCCTTAATCACCATGAACCAATAGCCCCCATACATCTCTAAACCTCCCGGTCATTCTTGCTGTTTTCTCAGGATAAACTTTTCGCCCTCATAGATCCGCACCGGATTTCCCCTGACAATACGGGTGTGTTCCCTCCACGCGGCATTCACCTGTTTTGCCTCCTGTTCTTTCTGTAGATCCGCAAGTTTCTCAAGCAGCTTTTCCATAGCACGCTGCTTATTCTGGAACTGGCTCCGTTCCTCGGTAGACTGTGATGCGATCCCTGTAGCGATATGGATGATCCGTACCCCGGTCTCTACCTTGTTCACATTCTGACCTCCTTTACCTCCACAGTGGAACTTTTCGATCCGGTATTCCTTGTCTGCCACAATCCCTGTCTGCTCCGGAATAATACTCACATCGACATACCAATTCTTTCTTTTATGGTTCTTCCGGAATGGGCTTCTACATATCCACAATACTGTACCTTCCAAACCGCTTAAATCATGTTCCGTCCGGAAACGGATGGAATCAAAGCAGTCCTTTTCATAACCTTTGGTCTCTGATATAAATTTCAGATCTTTATATTCTTTTTTTAATGCTTCATATAGTTTTGCAACCGCCAACTGACACTCAGACGGTCCCTGTCCTGCACTGATCTGCACTATCATAAATAAACTGCCTCCTGCCTGCTTCCTCTTTTCCTACTTTTTACTTCCTGCCTTAAAATTATAGACAGGCTTCAATATCTCTGTTATCTCAACGGTATCTTTGATCTGCTCTGAAATCTCCGTTATGGAACGATAGGCAAAAGGGGCTTCATCCAGTGTATCCGCGCCTACACAGAGACTGTAAATGCCCTTCATTTCCTTTTTAAATTCCGATACTGTATATTGGTTCTTCACGTCCTCACGTTTCAATCTCCTGCCGGAACCGTGCGGTGCTGAATGATTCCATTCCGCATTGCCTTTTCCAACACCTAAGATAATGCCCTCTTTCATATTTGCCGGAATGACCACCCTTTCCCCGTTTCTTGCCGAAATAGATCCTTTGTGAAGTATTCCGAAATCATCAATATAATTATGAGCCACAGAGAACTGTTCCTCTGCTTTCCACTTCATTCCCTTTAAGATTTCCCGGACGATGAGCTGCCTGTTCCACTCGGCGTAACGTTGGATCATCTGCACGTCTTCCAGATAGGCCGTCTTATTGTCACTCTCCAGATAACTCATGTAATAGGAAATTTCCCTGCCCTGTTCTTTCAGGCAGGCATTGGCAAGTTTCGTGTAATATTCCGCCACTTCTTCCCCCAGATGTCTGCTTCCCGTGTGCACTACAAGATACATAGATCCGTCAACGCTTTTGTCGAGTTCTATAAAATGATTGCCGCCTCCAAGCGTACCGAGACTTCTCTGTGCTTTCTGCCTGTTTATGTGGCCGACACAGTGAAGCTTCTCATAGGAAAATTCCCCTGCCATGTGGTGAGGTTCTTTTCGAATGGCAAAACCTGACGGTATATTTTCCCGGATCACCCTGTCTAACTTCTGGAACTCTGCTTTATTCTTATTCAATCTTACACAAGTCATACCACAGCCGATATCCACGCCCAAAAGCTGTGGGATCACTTTATCCGTGACTGTCATGGAAAGTCCGATTGGCGCAATCTTACCGGGATGGATGTCCGGCATCATGCAGATCATGCTGCCGTCTGCGACTTCGTTATCGCATATCATTTTCACCTGTGCCTCAGCGTATTCTTCTATGTTATCTGTGAAGATTTTCGCTTCGGCGTAAATACCTTTTACTATTTTCATAATTTTTTCCTTTTCTCTTTAAAAATGGGCGCAAAAAAAGCACCCCAAAGGTGCTGACTGCAAATCCTCTTTCTATTGTCATGATCAGAATAAATCTATGTATAATACACAAGGAGTGCCGTACCTTTGATTGTCAGTTTCTTTATTTTGTTTTGGATTGTTTTATTGTTCTGCATGGTAAACCCTCCTTTCAGTGAGCATAATTTTTTAGTAACAGGTAAATACTAACACAAAAGTTTTGTCTTTGCAAGTATCTGTTTTCTAATCTCAAATCTACACATTTCTGTCTCCAAGCGGTACAAAATTAGTACAAGGAATGCCTTTCAAACCCGCATATATACTGGTTCCCGGCGTTCCAATTATCCAAGGACAAACTTCCCTATCCTCTCCCCATTTCTCCCAAAAATACAATCGGGAAACAAAATGAACTCCATTCACATTCTAAAGACAGTCCGTATTCACTCTCTGAATAGCCTTAAATCTTCTATTTTCAAGGCTTTCTCTCTTCTATAAAATACGACCTTATAGAAAGGAAAATTTCCTCTCTACAAGGTCGCTTGTTTACCTTATATTCCATTTCTGGGACTAACCCAAATTGCCTTCACAGGATATTCGGGTGTGCCTCGGGATATGTCCCCTACTCGAACTCGGCGTGTTCTTTACTATTCTTAACTATATTTGTTTAAGTTTTATGCAAATACACACTCGTTTTTACTTCAATTACATCATTTATTCTGGCTTGCTGATTTTCTGTTGCCAAAATGTTGCCACGAATTTATTATAGTAAATACTCGCATATTAATAACCCATTTTAATATTGCGCACCAAAATCCTAATTTCCATTAATTACCCTTATAACATGGTGCTAGCACCATGCTTGTATGATCACCAAGGAAAAATCTGCACAAAAACCGCATCTCCCCTACAAATTTCAATTGAACATATTAAAAAATCTGTGAAGCATTTGCAGGAATCTTTCCCATACTGTTGGTTCAAGCCATCTGTACATATATTTTGCTGATTTTCCCACGCTTACAGAAAAATCCGTCTCATTACCAATTTTCCATGATAAGATTTTCACGAGCTGCGGTCTCATCGATAGACGGCACATATACACCTTTGAAAACCGGTGCCTGAAAAACCTGTCACTGGCGCTCGGTGATGAAACCACAAAGATTTTCCTAAGTACCAAAGGAGAAATGGATGACGTGGATGCTGAGATGAAGAAATTGCTTCTTCTTTACAGCTTGACCTTCAGTATGTCAACTCTGTTATATCTGACTATGAGAACGATTAATATATAAGAATTATTCACAATGACTTAGGACCGGTTTCTCCGGTCCTTTTCTATTATGATATATCTTCAGTTTAGAGCGTTTGCGGAAGGATTTGAACCTTCGGTGCGTTGCCGCACACCACCTTAGCAGGGTGGCACCATAGACCCCTCGGACACGCAAACGTAAAGTGGATGGGGCAGGACTCGAACCTGCGGTGTTTCTGTGTGACGGATTTACAGTCCGCTGCCCTCGCCGCTAGGCATACCCATCCGTGGGGTGACCAGGGGGAATCGAACCCCCGTGAGCAGAGCCACAATCTGCCGGACTACCACTATCCTATGGCCACAATAGCTCCTGCGGGACTTGAACCCGACATCTCCGGCTTGAGAGGCCGGCGTCCAAGGAACTAAAGTTCCTTTACCTTTAGACTAAGGAGCCATATTACGATCCCCACGGGACTTGAACCCTGCATTCCCGGCTTGAAAGGCCGTATGTCCAAGGAACTAAAGTTCCTTTACCTTTAGACTAGGGGACCTTGCTGCAGACATTTCCCAGCCTGCTACTTTCTTATTGTTGCGTTTTTCTATCTTCCATTCATGCGCTGATCTGTATCTTCGCTGACGTATCAGTGCCCAGAATATCATCCATGCGTACCTGCAGAACCGCTGCAAGCACCACCAAATTGTCTATGGTCGGCAGGGCAACACCCTGCTGCCACTTGTATATGGCCTGCGGCGTGGCAAAGCCGAAAATATCCTGCAGATCCCTTACTGACAATCCAGCCTGCTTCCGCAGCCTTCCTATGTTCTGCCCCGTCCTTATCATATCTATAACTGGCATGTTCACCATGATCCTCACCTCCTGCTATTTGAAATAAATATTCAGGCGGCAATGCTCCATATGGGGCTTGAACCCATGACCCCTCGATTAAAAGTCGAGTGCTCTCCCAACTGAGCTAATGGAACATAAAAAGTACCGCCTACCTCATTTAAGATAAGCGGTACATGAAATCCATGTTCTATTTCCGGCAGCCTCCCAAAAGACCTGCCACCGGGCATCACACAGTTTTTCGCCTTTTTCTTATCTTGCATGAGCGCATCTTAACCAGACTCTGTTCTTTTTCTTTACTGAACAGTGCCTCATAATGTTCGCTATGCAGATAATACGCAAATCCATTTGCGGCGAAGCCATTCGCAGCGAAATTAACTGTTGTCATGATTTTTCCTTTCTGGACTCATCCGGTCCGCTTTGTTTTCTAACTGTAACCACTATAACACCAATTTTCCATTTTGTCATTATACTGGTAATATAATTTTACAGATAACCTTTTATACACGCACCTCCAGCCTGTCCAGCTTCAGTCCCGGCAGCCCTACCAGATACCATTTCCAGTCCATGACCATCTCCACGCGGGTAGGAATCAAGTCTTCATTCAGCCGAAACTCGAAAACCTCCCCGCAGTGGATGCCGCCATAGTCACGATTGTCGCCATCCTCGTCAACATAGTGGAAATTATACCTCTCACTTTTTTCATCATAAAACAATGTCCCCTACTTCATAAGCAGACCTCCTTAAAAATGTTTCTATATAATAAAGAGTCCCTTACTTTCATTTTCTTGAAATTTTCTGCAAAGTAATTTATAAATAGTTCACCTCCGCCCTGCAGAGGACATCCAGCTTCTGTGCGAGCACCGGCAGATAATGCTCGATGCTCTTTTCATCCACATCATAACCAATCCCCCAAAACGCTACCCTCTCTCGGTTCTTCTATTCCATAAGTGTCATGCTCTCTTGAATCACTGATCTCCACAAACCGAAACTGTTCCATGTCAAAAGACCAATGTTTTTCCATAAACCATTTATTTAAATGTGATTCATATTCTGCAATTTTATGATTTACTTCTTCTTCCGGTATGACCTTCTTTAACAGAGAAAGATGATATTCCATCCAGTATTTTCTGGAGTCATGTATGGCATTATAGATATAATCCTTATTCTCCCTATACAGCCAGTGCCCTTCTTCGGCCCGTGCCCGGACATATCTCCACAATTTTTCTTCCTCTTCACGGTGACGGAGTTCTGTTTGTAAAGCAATATTTTCACAGACCTGACTATACATCCAGCGCTTAAGTTCATTTCCGTCGGAAGCAGTAAATACCACATAGTCAGGCCCTCTTTCGCCATACGTCCAGAACTGCAGCCCCGATACATAACCTCCCAGATTTAGACTTTTTTTCATAATTTCATCAGGGATATCCTTTGGCAATCTCTCTAAAACCCATGCCAGATACCGATCTAATGTCATCCGTATTCCCCCAATTACAGTTTGCTTATCTGATTATACCACGCCCACACTCCAAACGCCCAAAATCAGCCGCTTTTCCTGCATCTGCTCTATAACGCCAGTCTGTTCTTTCAGCTTCCCTTTGTACCACTATTGTCTCCCTGTGCTTTTTATGCTTGCTCATTCCATCTGTTTTGTGTTGGTAATTTTTACGTCTCCAGAGTTTTTTCTCACCTGCACTGCCAATCTCTATATCTGACAGATAATATGCTTCGTGTGGAGTTTCAGGCCTTTTGCTGCAAAATGGACAATTCGGATCAAAACAAATCTCATCTAGCCACTCATTGCAGGATATGCAACACCATGCATCATATCTGTAAATCTGATAAATTGTTTTTTGTCCGCATTTGCTACACACAGATTCAGAAGACCACCATCCTATTGCCTTCCACTTGAACTGCTTTTTACGAGCTTTTAAATAATTTTTTCTATTCTTCATAAAGCAAAAATGCTCCTTATTCGAACTCGGCGTGCTCTTTGTTATTTTTAACTGATTTGATTAATCTCTATGCAAATACACATTTGATTTTACTTCAATTACATCATTTGTTATGGCTTGCTGATTTTTTGTTGCCAAAATGTTGCCACACATTCGTATCAAAATAACTTCATTCTATAATTAATTATCTATTTGTTTATTATACTTTAGCAACTTCACTAATTCTTTTCCTGCTATAACATAAATATCAAAATTCAAATTAGCTTTAGCCCTCTTCACATAATTATAAAAAGGTTCTGTGACCTCCTTTGCTGAAATAAAAATCACAATAGCTTTATCTCCAAAATAGGTAAACGGTCTAATTACCTGATATACAATATCTTCCGTTACTTTTTTGGAAATTTCAACACCAGATTTAACTGGAATACAAATATAATATGTACTCATACTCGATTTTCTCCGTATGGGAAGTTCCATATCCGCTATTTCAAATCCTCCATGAGGCTTTGTACTTTCTCGATTTACAACGTGTTCATCTATGTTTGTTAAAATACTTGCAATTTTTCTCCTAAGAATTTCGTCATTATATCCTTCCACCACACTTATATCTTTAGCAGTTATCTCAATTGATGATGAACTGGAATATCCATTTATATAATCATTAATATCAAACCATGATTTATCAAATTTTTCATTAATCGAAGGTAATTTCATCGTTCTGATTTTATTGATGTTCTTTACCTTCATCCATCTCACATAATTTCTTAAGTACATTATTCTACTATCTTCATATAATCGATCATAAAATTGATCAAAATTTAGTAAATATCCTTCAAAATAATCAATAAAATATTTTTCATCCAAATTGTATATATTTATCATTGCCCAAACATTATTTATAATGACCTCACTTTTCTCAATACATATAATTTTATCTGTCCAGCTATCTAAAACCTTGTTTTCTACTATACGATGATAGCGTTTGTATATATAGTAAATAAACATTTTTAGTTTTACATTTGCTTTTAATGCGTCCTGAATTTGTCCAAAATCTGAGCAAAACTTTTTAGCAATATTCATACAACGCTTTACTAATTCACGAACATCATCAGAATAGTGTTTACCTCCTGATTCTAAATACTCCAATAATGCTTGCTCATAATTTAGCAATAGGTACATCACCGAATTATAATTAACGTTTTCTTTTTCTCCTTTTCTATACATAATCTCTATAGCAGAAACTAATTCTTCTCCTCTTCCCTTAAAAAAATAGTCATCCTCTGAACATCCTGTTATCAT
>JAIDDH010000098.1 GCA_029055435.1 Acetatifactor sp. | reverse complement strand
ATGCGAAGAATTGGATATGTCAGTGAATGAACTTCTGGCCGGAGAAAGAGTATCCGAGGATGAATATCGGAAGAAAGCGGAGGAAAATATGGTGAATTTAGTGAAAGAAGCTCAGGAAAGCCAAAAGAAAATTATATTGTCTGCAATGGTTGCAGGACTTGCTACCGTGGCAGCAGTCCCCCTGTTTATTATAAGCGGCGCACTCGTCATGGAAACATGGCTGCGATTTATCTTAATAGGCATCGGGATATTCATAATAATTGCGGGTATTGCCATTGCCTGTATTCTGGACAGGGATGCGGGAGCCTTTGAATGCCCTGAATGCCATGAGCGTTTTGTCCCTGAAATGCGGGCATATATTATGGGACCGCATACTATAACAAAACGCAAATTGCATTGTCCCAAGTGCGGTTCAACAAAATATTGCAAACATGTTTTAACAAAGCGGAAGTGACACTTAATAACAGCGCTTAAAGGAATTTATAGCATCAGAAATCAAAAGAGGAGCGGTCAGGAACCGCTCCCCGGATAAACTATCTCAGAATACCCCGTTCAGAACAAGGATCAGAAGTACGCAGCTTGTGATGATCAGCAGCGCTGCCAGCACTACGCCCACGTTTATCTTGGTTTTTCCAGCGGCATGCTCTGCCTCGATTAAATGAGAGCGCCGCAGAACTGTTACTACAGGTTTATAGAAAAGCATTGTGATTGCCGCATTTAATCCCCCTTTAATCAGGTTGAAAGGCAGGAAAGCGGGAATCAGCATCTTGGCAACCTCTTCCCTTGGAACTCCCATGTAGATTGGCGTAATCAGGTAATTCCAGAGCATCATCGCCGCAACCATGCAAGCCCAGCCACAGAGAAGTCCGATGATGGCACCGGACAATTTATGCCGCTTTTTATACAGAAAGGCCGCCGTACACGCAAAGGAACAGCTCGAGATCACATTCATGACAAATCCTAAAATTCCGTTGTCGCTGATAGTAAACATCTCTATCAATGAGACAATCAGAGCTACGGTAAATGAAGTCAGGGGGCCGAAGATCAAGCCTCCGATAGCGATGATGACATCCTTGGGATCATACTTCAGGAAAAGTATGACTGGCATGCGCCCAAATACCACCGCCACATACGCCAGTGCGCAGAGCATGCCTACTGTTGTGAGTCTTTTTGTCTTGTTGTCCATTACAGATACCTCCAAAATTGAATTTTGTCGGAAAATCTTCGCATAAAAATCCCCGAATCCAATGAATTCGGGGACATTAAAAGCGCAGCCGTTTAAAAACGCCTGTTATTCTTCTTTCATCCAGACTTTACTGTTGGTCCCGGACTTTCACCGAATCAGCCATGAAAGCTCAAAAGCTCCCACAGGTTGCGGACTTTACCGCCAGTAGGGAATTGCACCCGACCCCGAAGAATTTCCATATTAAATTGCATATCTTAGTTTGCCATACCGTCCGCGGTACGATATGTAACAAAGCCACTATACCACCACCGCGCCAAAAATGCAAGTACTTATCAGTATCAAAGACGGCTGCCTGTCTGCATATGTTGAATCTTGTTGAATTTACATGCTATATAGCCAGTTAAATCATGAATTAACACCAGAATTAATCTTCATTGTAAGGCTGATTCGCTTCTTCGGCACATCCACGTCGAGTACCTGCACCTCCACGATGTCTCCCACGCTCACCGCCTCCAGCGGATGCTTGATAAAGCGGTTCGTAATCTGGGAGATATGCACTAGGCCGTCCTGATGGACGCCGATATCCACAAACACGCCAAAGTCGATGACATTGCGGACGGTTCCCTTTAAGATCATGCCGGGTTTCAGATCCTTCATATCCAGCACATCGCTTCTGAGAATCGGTCTGGGCATGTCGTCTCTGGGGTCTCTGGCGGGCTTCTCCAGCTCCTTCAGGATATCGGACAATGTAATCTCGCCGATGCCAAGCTCCTCCGCCAACAGTTTCTTATCTTTGATGCGCTTTTCCAGACCGGAGACTGCGGCGTCCCGGTTCCCCGCCTGTTTATTCTGTGTCCCGCCGTCTGCCGGTTCGCTCTGGATTCTGGCCCCCGCCATGGCTGCGGCTAACGCCTGTCCCATGGCAGTGTTGGTATTGCGGACCTGTATCGGCTTTCCACCCCTGGCCTGCTTTTTCTGCTCTCCGCGTCCGTTCTGTGCACCGGCTGTCTTCTGTGCCCCCTGTGTGCCGCGGCCCTTCTGCTCCGCCGCCTTTTTCTGCATGATTTTCACGTCATCCATGGTGAGATTCAGCTTCGCAAGCAGCATCTTTGCAGCCTCATAAGACTCCGGATGGACACTTGTTGCATCCAAAGGATTATCTCCGTCCGTGATGCGCATGAATCCCGCACACTGCTCATAGGCCTTGGGCCCCAGCTTCGCCACCTTGAGCAACTGTTTTCTGTTGGTGAATCTGCCGTTTGTCTCGCGGTAATCCACGATATTTCTGGCAATTGTCTTGTTGATGCCGGAGATATATTCCAACAAAGACGCAGAGGCGGTGTTCAAATCGACTCCCACTTTGTTCACACAATCCTCCACCACGCCCTGCAGCGCGTCTCCGAGCTTTTTCTGATTCATATCATGCTGATATTGGCCCACGCCGATGGATTTGGGATCGATCTTTACCAGTTCTGCCAAAGGATCCTGCAATCTGCGGGCGATGGACGCCGCGCTCCGCTGACCCACATCAAACTGAGGGAATTCTTCCGTGGCAAGCTTGCTGGCGGAGTACACCGAAGCGCCCGCCTCGCTCACGATCACATACTGCACCGGCCTGTCCAGCTCCCGCAAAAGCTCCGCGATAATCTGCTCAGATTCTCTGGAAGCAGTCCCGTTGCCCACAGATATCAAATCTATATTGTATTTCTTAATCAGCTTTTTGAGCTCTGCCTTGGACTCCTCCACCTTATTCTGCGGAGCTGTGGGATAAATCACTTTGGTGTCCAGAACCTTTCCTGTGGCGTCCACCACAGCCAGCTTGCAGCCGGTGCGGAAAGCGGGGTCCCACCCCAGCACAACCCGGCCCGCAATGGGCGGCTGCAGCAAAAGCTGCTCCAGATTTTTCCCGAACACATCGATTGCCCCGTCCTCGGCCTTCTCTGTCAACCCATTCCTGATTTCTCTTTCAATAGCAGGTGCTATTAAACGCTCGTAGCTGTCGGCAACCGCCTCCTGAATCAGCGGCGTGGTGTGAGGATTTTCCGCCGTGATCTTCTGCTTTTCCAGATAACGGATGATGCGTTCTACAGGGGCAATCAGCTTCACGGTCAGCACCTTCTCCGCCTCGCCGCGATTCAAGGCCAGCACGCGATGCCCTGCTATCTTCTTCACCGGCTCCTGGAACTGATAATACATCTCGTACACGCTCTCCGCCTTCTCATCCTTGGCGGAGCTCTCTATGACGCCCTCCTCCATGGTGATATTGCGGATATAGAGACGATAATCCGCCTCGTCGGAAACCGCCTCCGCAATGATATCCTTCGCACCCTGCAGCGCCTCCTCCACGGTGGCTACCCCTTTCTCCTCAGACAGATATTTTTCTGCCTCCTGTTCCACGGGCGCATCCGTCTCCTGCGCCAGAATAAACTCCGCAAGACCCTCAAGACCTTTTTCCTTTGCCACGCTCGCGCGGGTCTTTCTCTTGGGACGATAGGGGCGATACAGATCGTCCACAACCACCAATGTCTCCGCAGCCAGAATCTTTTCCCGAAGCTCATCTGTCAGCATCCCCTGCTCCTCGATGCTGCCCAGCACCTGATTCTTCTTATCCTCCAGATTCCTCAGATACACCAGTCTCTCGTACAGATTTCTGAGCTGCTCATCGTTCAGAGAGCCTGTTGCCTCTTTCCTATAACGGGAGATGAAGGGGATGGTATTACCCTCGTCTATCAGCTTGACCGCCGCCTCCGCCTGCCACTTCTCCACCTTTAATTCATCCCGCAATTTCTGTATAATATCCATAATTTCCTTTCCGCGCAAACCGCATTCCAATCTCTTCAGAAAATTCTCGTGAACTCGCACTACAATATTTTATAAAAAATTCTGTCATTCTTCAAGTTCTCTCCGGCAAATAATTTGCAATAATTTGCACAAATATTTACGGCAGGTATTTACAGCAAGTGTTTGCTTCTTACTCCAAAATATGCTACAGTATAAGCATAGAACAAAGGAAGTGGTAACAATATGGACTATAATCAGAACGATCCATTCAACAGGCAGGAAAATTTTCAACAGAGTCCCTTCACCATAGCTGCTCTGGCCTGCGGCATCTGTTCCCTGGTGCTTTGCTGCACGGGGATCCTCGCTGTTCCACTGGGAGCGCTGGGAATTTTGTTCACCGTTCTCGCCAGGCAAAGGGGGAAACGCATGTCCTCTCTGAGCATCACCGGCCTGGTTCTCTCCATCATAGGTCTGGTTCTGGGATTGATACTGAGCATTTGTGCCATAGGTATCTATCTGTCCGCCCCCGACTACAGTGACTCCTTTGATAACGGGTACTGGAACGATTATTATGACGATGATAACGATTACTTTTTTGACGATTTTTACAACTATGGCTTCGAAAACCTGTGAAGCCGACATAACTGTGTCTGAATCTTATATTTTCAGGAGGTAGCAAAATGACAATTTCTGGTTTTGGCAATTATTCGGGAAGTTACACCGGAGGTTATGCCGGTTATGGCGTTTCTGACGTTTCTGACGGCAAAAAAGCGCCCGGCGAGGAATGCCAGACCTGTAAACGGCGCAAATATCAGGACGGTTCCGACGAGATGGTTTCCTTCAAGACGCCGCAGCATATCTCTCCCGAGAATGCGGCCGCCAGTGTGCGCGCCCATGAACAGGAGCATGTGAGCAACGCCTACTCTGAGGCTGCCATGAAAAACGGCAAGGTTGTCCGGGCTTCCGTGTCCATTCACACCGCCATCTGCCCTGAGTGCGGCCGTTCCTATATATCCGGCGGCACTACTAACACCCAGATTAAATATTACAATGAGGAAAATCCCTATCAAAAGGATTTGAAAGCCACCGACCACGCGAAATACGTCGGCATGCACGCAGACTATGTTGCCTGATTACAGACAATCACTACAGATTATACGGAGTAAAAATAAATATGGAAAATTCTTTTTTATCCAGCGCAGAGCTGAAAGCTAAAGCAAAAGAGGCGCTCGCCGGAAAATACGGCAAATTTATTCTCGCCATCCTGGTGGTTGACCTTATCACGCTGGCAGCAAAATATATTGTCACCTTGTTCTTCAGTATGTTTGCAATTATGGTAGAAATACCGTTTAATGAGTACACAGTAGAAGAGGTTCAGCAATTGACAAGCTATCTTGCCTATATGCAGGATCATAGCGTCTGGTATAACGCCATAAACTATGTGCTGCAGATAGGAGTCGACATTTTTACCTCAGTTTTTAACGTCGGCATCTGGCTCTTCTGTCTGAATCTGGCCTGTGGCAGAACGCTCAAAATCACCGACGTCTTCTATGGCTTCCGTAATCAGATGGGCAAATCCCTGTGTCTGGCCGCTGTTTTGACTCTTGTAGGCCAAATCTGCTATCTGCCCTCTAATATTCTGTCCTACCTGATCCGCAACGATGCCCCATGGGTATGGATTCTGTCCATATTGCTTTTGTATGTGGGCTGCACGATCATCTATGTCCCCATAAGCCTGAGCATCTCCCAGATGTTTCTGCTTCTGCTGGACTTTCCCGGGTACAGCGCCAAAGAACTGATCAAGCTCAGCGCCCATATCATGAAGGGGCATAAAGGCCGCCTGTTCTATATTCAGCTCAGCTTTCTTCCGCTGATATTTCTGAGCCTGCTCACTTTCGGCATCGGAAACCTGTGGCTCATTCCCTACATGAATATCACCTACACCTTTTTCTTTCTGAATCTGATGCAGGCGAGGGATGCTACTTTGTCTGTTCCGACGTATTAATCCATTTCAGATAACCATTGATAAACAAATCCAGGGCGCCGTCCAGCACGGCGTCCACATTGCCTGTCTCCACCTCCGTGCGGTGATCCTTCACCATGGTGTAGGGCTGCAGCACGTAGGAACGAATCTGATTGCCCCAGCCAATCTCCTTCACCTCACCGCGAATATCGGAAAGCTTTTCCACATTGGCCTCCTGCTTTAACAGAAAGAGCTTTGCACGCAACATCTGCATGGCCTTGTCCTTGTTCTGGAACTGGCTGCGCTCATTCTGGCACTGTACCACTGTCCCTGTGGGGATATGGGTAATGCGGATGGCAGATGAGGTTTTATTGATATGCTGGCCGCCCGCGCCGCTGCTTCGATAAGTGTCGATACGCAAATCCTTCTCATCGATATCCACGTCCAAATCTTCCTCGATATCGGGCATCACATCCAGAGACACAAAGGATGTCTGCCGCTTTCCCTGTGCATTAAAAGGGGAAATGCGCACCAGACGATGCACTCCCTTCTCCGATTTCAGATATCCGTAGGCGTTGATGCCGTTGACCTGGAAGGTCACCGACTTGATTCCGGCCTCATCCCCGTCCAGATAGTCCAGCACTTCCACCGCAAAACCCTTGCGCTCCGCCCAGCGGGTGTACATGCGATAGAGCATTCCCGCCCAATCACAACTCTCGGTGCCGCCCGCGCCGGCATTGAGTTTCAGAATGGCGTTGCTCTTGTCGTACTCCCCCGACAACAGGGTGCCGATGCGCAGCTCCTCAAACTCCGCGATAAACTCATCCAGCTCACCCCGGATATCCGCCGCCATGGAGGCATCCTCTTCCTCATATCCCATCTCGATCAGCGTCAGAATATCGTCATACTGTGTGGAGAGCTTGTCGCACTGCCCCACCGTATCCTTCAGATTCTTGAGCTCTTTCATCTTGACATTGGACTTGTCGGGATCGTCCCAGAAACCGGGCGCCTCCATCTCCATCTCCAACTCCTCGATGCGCTTTGATTTATTCTCCAAATCCAGAGAGTCCCGCACCTCCGCCAGGGAAGTCTCATAGGACATGATCTCTGTCTTCATCTGGTCTAATTCTACCATCGGAATAAAAACCACCTTTACCTATTTTATCTGCTTTTTTATTTGCGGCCGCAGCACTGCTTATACTTCTTTCCGCTTCCGCAGGGGCAGGGGTCATTGGGATAAATCTTGACATTCTCCCGCTTCTTGGGAGCCTTTGCCAGAGAATCATCCTTGTTGGTACCGGTGACCTTGGCCACCTGCTCACGCTCCACCTTCTGCTCCACTCTGATATGCAGCAGCAGGCGCACGGTCTCCTCCTTGATGTTCTGTGTCATCTCATCAAACATCTCGTAACCGCTCATCTTATACTCAATCACGGGATCGCGCTGACCGTAGGCCTGCAGTCCGATTCCCTGACGCAGCTGATCCATATCATCGATATGATCCATCCACTTGCGGTCGATTACCTTCAACAGAATCACGCGCTCCAGCTCGCGGATAGCCTCCGGCTCGGGGAATTCCGCCTCCTTGGCCTCATAAAGCTTCACGGCCTCCTCCTTGAGCTGCTGTTTTAAGCTGTTCTTCTTGCCCTTCTGCACACGCGCCGCAGTCACAGGCTCCAGCGGAACCGTGGGAAGCAGCAACGTGTTCAGCTCCTTGTAATCCCACTCGTCCTTGTCCACATCGTCATTGATGCTGATATCCACGCAATTCTCCACGATATCCGTGATCATCTTATAAATATAATCACGCATGCTCTCGCCATCCAGCACGCGGCGGCGCTCCTCGTAGATGATCTCCCTCTGCTCGCTCATGACGCGGTCATACTCCAGCAGATTTTTACGGATGCCGAAGTTATTATTCTCGATCTTCTTCTGAGCGGACTCGATTGCCCGGGTCAGCGACGAATGCTCAATCTCCTGTCCCTCGGGAATGCCCAGCGCATTAAACATCGTAATCAGCCTCTCGGAGCCGAAGAGTCTCATCAGATCATCCTGCAACGAAATATAGAATTTGGACTCGCCGGGGTCTCCCTGACGTCCGGAACGGCCTCGCAGCTGATTGTCGATTCGTCTGGACTCATGACGCTCCGTGCCGATGATTTTCAAGCCTCCGGCAGCCCTGGCCTCATCGTCCAGCTTGATATCCGTACCACGGCCCGCCATATTGGTGGCAATGGTCACAGCGCCGTGAATACCGGCGTCCGCCACGATCTCTGCCTCCATCTCATGGAACTTTGCGTTCAACACCTTATGCTGAATGCCGCGCTTTTGCAGCAGACGGCTGATCTCCTCACTGGCCTCGATGGTGATTGTACCCACCAGCACAGGCTGGCCCTTGGCATGAGCCTCCTCCACCGCATTCACAATGGCCTGCAGCTTCTCTGCCTTGGTCTTATACACGGCATCCTGCAAATCCTTTCGTATAACGGCCTTGTTGGTGGGAATCTCCACCACGTCCATCCCGTAAATATCCCTAAACTCGTTCTCCTCCGTCAGCGCCGTACCGGTCATGCCGCTCTTTTTGTCAAATAAATTAAAGAAATTCTGGAAGGTGATGGTGGCCAATGTCTTGCTCTCACGCTTTACCTTCACATGCTCCTTTGCCTCAATGGCCTGATGCAGACCGTCGGAATAACGGCGTCCGGGCATGATACGTCCGGTAAACTCGTCCACGATCAAAACCTGATCATCCTTCACCACATAATCCTGATCGCGGAACATCAGATTATGCGCCCGCAGCGCCAGGATAATATTGTGCTGAATCTCCAGATTCTCAGGATCGGCGAAATTCTCAATATGGAAGAAACGCTCCACCTTCTCCACGCCTGCCGCCGTCAGATTGATGACCTTGTCCTTCTCATTTACAATAAAATCTCCGTTCTCCTCCTGCACCACACCCATGATGGCGTCAATCTTGGAGAGCTCCTGTATGTCGTCGCCACGCTTCATCTGACGGGCCAGTAGATCGCAGGCCTCATACAGAGACGTAGACTTGCCGCTCTGGCCGGAGATAATCAACGGGGTTCTGGCCTCGTCGATCAGCACGGAGTCCACCTCGTCGATGATGGCATAATGCAGCTCGCGCAGCACCAGCTGCTCCTTATAAATCACCATGTTGTCTCGCAGATAATCGAATCCCAGCTCATTGTTCGTCACATAAGTGATATCACAGTTATACGCCTCCTGACGCTCCTCGCTGGTCATACCGTTCAGAACCACGCCGACCTTCAGGCCCAGGAACTCATGCACCTGACCCATCCACTCGGAGTCACGCTTTGCCAGATAGTCGTTCACCGTCACCACATGGACGCCCCTGCCCTCCAGTGCGTTCAGATAGGCAGGCAGTGTGGACACCAGCGTCTTACCTTCACCTGTGCGCATCTCGGCGATACGCCCCTGATGGAGAATGATGCCGCCGATGAGCTGCACCGGATAATGCTCCATATTCAACACACGTCTTCCCGCCTCCCGCACAGTGGCAAACGCCTCCGGAAGCAGATCGTCCAAAGTCTCTCCCTCAGACAGTCTCTTTTTGTATTCATCGGTCTTCCCCCGCAGCTCCTCATCCGAGAGTGCCTGCATCGCAGGACGAAGCTCCTCGATTTTTTTCACCAGCGGCTCAATACGCTTCAACTCTCTGCTGCTGTGAGTGCCGAAAATTTTTTCTATTAATGTCATATGATTTCCTTACCAATCTGCGCTGTGCCGTCTCATGTCAGCGCGAATTTGCCGCATGCCTCCGATAAACCTCCCATCTGCAAACAGCTTATCAATTATTTTAACAGATTTGCCACACAGATTCAACTCCCCATTGTCACGAAAACTATGAACAAATTATAAACCGCATAAATATGTAATCATTCAGTCCTTTCCACAGACCAGCCCGGGCAGGGGGAGTGTTTGTATGAAGACCCTTGAAAAACGCCAGCGCTTAGCGAACGCTGTTTACAGCGCGAGCTTAGCGTCTGCTACGTTTTTCACAGAGCAATTTATTGCTCTTGTGGGACGCGCGTCTGAATACAAATACTCCCCCTGCCCGGGCGGAAGCTTGTGGTAAGACTGAATCATTGCATAAATATGCTCAAACCCGAAAATTGAAATTGACATACTAATCCCCGAAAAAGTATAATAAAATTAGTAATATTATGATGATACATACATTTAACCAATGCGAGGCTGTTAATATGGAGAGACTTTCTACACCGCAGCTGCTCCCCGGCATGGTCGTGGCAGAGGATGTTCTGAGCTTTGACCGAAAACTGATCCTGTCTCAGGGGACAGTGCTCACCGACAACTTAATCACAAAGCTGGATCTGTACGGCGTCCTCACCGTCTATGTGGAGAAAATGCCCGTCGCAGAAGACACGGCTGCAGAGAGCGAGACACAGGATATCTCTTATTTTGAGCGCATTCAGAACTCCCCTGTCTTCAAGAAATTCAAGGCAGACTACGAACTGAATGTGGATTCCTTCCAGGACGCCCTGAACAATATGGTAGAGCGCAATATCGAGCTGGATGTCAACACATTGCTGCAGAACACGCTGGACATGATCGCCGCCGGAAAAGGTCAGATCGGCATTTTAGACATGCTGCAGAATCTGCGTGAATACGACGATTCCACCTTTACACACAGCATGAATGTGGGGCTCATCTGTAATGTGCTGGCCGGATGGCTGAAGTTTACACCTGAACAGGTGGAGCTTGCCACCGCCTGCGGCCTGTTCCACGATGTGGGTAAGCTCATGATTCCCCACGCCATCATCACCAAACCCGGCAAGCTGGATACAGAGGAATTTGCCCTGATGCAGAAGCATCCCATCACCGGCTATCAGATGCTTCAGGCTCAGGACGTGGACGAACATGTGCGCAATGCCGCCCTGATGCATCACGAGCGCAACGACGGCAGCGGTTATCCCATGCGGCTCACAGGAGACCAGATAGACGACCCCTACGCCCGCATGGTGGCAATCGCGGACGTCTATGAGGCCATGACGGCTGCCCGTGTATACAGAGGACCCCTATGTCCCTTCCGCGCAATCGAAATACTTGAGCAGGACGGACTTCAGAAATACGACGCTCAATATCTTCTGACCTTCATGGAGAATGTAGCTAATACCTATCTCCAGAACCGCTGCCGCCTGAGCGACGGACAACTGGGAGAAATCATCTACATCAACCGCGACAAACTCTCACGTCCCATGGTGCGCTGCGGCGAAAATTATATCAATCTGGCAGACCGCCCCGACCTGACAATTGAGGAGCTATTATAAACTAATAAAAGCTATTTAAAAAGGAGGCATGCACCCATGCAGACAGACAGTCATCTCACACTCTATATCAACTGGAAGGACTGCCCTGCGGACGCCCACTGCTTTTCCACAGTGACTGAGGCTCTGGAGGCGATGGACAGCCTGGCCCCGCTGCCCAAAGAGACTGCGGATGCTTTGGCACAGGATAAGACCTTCCCTGCACCGGATTTTGACGCCACCCCCGTCACTCTATACATCGGCGCGGGCGTCTATCGGGAGAAACTCCTTATCGCAAGACCCAAGGTCACTATGATCGGTCAAAATCAAGAGACCGTTCTGGTCTACGGCCAGGGCGCCTTTGAAGATATGGAAGACGGCGAAAAGCGCGGAACTTTCCGCACTGCCTCCGTGCGCATCGATGCCCCCGACTTTACGGCCAGAGACATCACCTTTCAGAACGACGCCGGATTCGGTCACACAGTAGGGCAGGCTCTGGCGCTCTATGTGGATGCCGACCGCTGCTACTTTGAGAACTGTCGCTTTATCGGGAGTCAGGACACACTCTTCACCGCCCCGCTTCCCCTGAAAGAGGCAAAGCCCGGCGGCTTCAGAGGCCCCGGCGAGCACAAACCCCGAGTGATGGGCCGACATCTGTACCGCCACTGCTTTATCCAGGGCGATGTGGATTTTATCTTCGGCAGTGCCACCGCATGGTTTGAAGACTGCGAAATCTACTCCAAAATGCCCGAAGACCGCGAGCCGCCCAAAAGCCCCGACGAGGAGGTGGTCTACGGCTATGTGACCGCAGCCTCCACCTTCGAGGAGATTCCCTACGGCTACGTCTTCCACGCCTGCAGACTCACCAGCGACTGCCCGCCGCACACGGTTTATCTGGGCAGACCCTGGAGAGAATTTGCCAAGACTGTATTTTTGCAATGCGAACTGGGAGAACATATTCATCCCCTTGGCTGGAAGGACTGGAACAAGCCCCATGACCATTTCTTCTATGCGGAATACGCCTCCACGGGTTCGGGAGCTGCCCCAGACAAGAGAGCGGATTTCTCCCATCAGCTCACGGCTGAACAGGCCGCGCAATACACCGTGGAAACCGTGCTGGACGGGTGGATGCCCGCAAATGCACAGTAGATTGCAGCAAATATATGAAAACACAAAATAACCGCCGACTGGGCGGTTATTTTTGTGGATAGGCACCCTATAATCGAGATTTACTGAAACTCTTTTCTCAAAACTTCTTTCGGCGGCTCTATTTCATTCGCTATAGTATGTTCTGTCAGTTCGGATAACAATTTAATCTTGGCATTTATAATCGGACGCATACAATTCGGAACGTGTTCCTGATGAGCTCTATGAATTGCAACACATTCTTTACAATTACCGTGATATCTGCATGCCTTCTTGCATGGACAATGATCTTTATCCTTATATTCTTCCCTGAACTCAGCCGCAAATTCTTCCTGCAATTCAAGTCCTTTCTGTCTGTTCCCTCTATGAAATTCTTGCATTGCATCAATTTCTTTCTGATTTCCCTCGATTATCATTAGAATTTCCTCCATAAATTTGAATTTTCCCTTTCCTAAAAATAAAAAAGCTCTTCAAACTTCTTATCTAATGCAATGCATAGAATCAACGCCAATTTAGCTGTGGGGTTAAACTGTCCTGTTTCGATAGAGCTGATCGTATTACGGGACACACCAACCAATTCTGCCAGTTGATTTTGTGATAACTTCCGCTCTGCCCGCGCTTCCTTGAGATGGTTTTTTAATATAAGCTTATCGTCCAAATCATCACCGCCTTACAAAATAGTAGAAGATGCAACCAAATTATAGATGTGACCTCCTGACAGTGCGAATACCAGTATTGTATAGGAGATTGCCATTACAAGCTCGTGCTTACGATGAAGCCTGATGTATTTCACCCAGAATGTCGTCATGTTGGCGCTGAAAACAACCGCCCATAAGCCCCAATTCGTACCACCGCCGACAAATATCTGTGCTGCAAAAAAGATTGTCGCAAGAACCATCATTACCACAACCGCACTTGTACTCGCCTGCTTCAAAACCTCCTGCTCATAGATGTCCTTATTCCTATTCTCTGCTCTGCTTTTTTCCAATATTTCTTCCTTATCCATGGAAAAACCTCCTTTCTGTATCGCCAAGTTTTCTTGGCATATTCTTATTATAGTTCTGCCAAGTTTTATTGTCAATACTTTTTGACAAGTTTTCTTTGCAAAAACAAAGTCGATGAATAATCACCGACTTTGTACCTATTATCAAATTCCGATTTATCACCTTGTCATAAAAGACACTCAGATATTCCGATTATCCTTTTTCTTTAACAACTGGGAAGTGTCCAGCGTCTGTTCAGTCTGCGCGGACTTTCCGGTTCGTCCGACCTTCCCGGCACGCTTTGACGCCTTGGCTTTATCTGCTTTCCCGGCTTTTGCATCCGTTCTCTCGGCGGCTTCGCCTGCCGCGGGCTTTCCGTCTGCCGCGGTTTCCCCGCCTGCGCTCTGTCCCGCAGCCTGCCCTTCGGCGTCAGACCTTCTCTTTCCCTTTCCGCTCCACGCAGGGCTCCATTTGGGCACATACTGGAAGCGGCGCATTGCCACATCCAAAAGGAACAGGGCAACCGCAAGCCCTAACAGCCAATTGGTCAGAGAATAACTCTCCCTGGCTCCCGTGCTGATACGGCTCCAGACAGGCTCCTCCTTTGTGATGACCCGTCCATACTGCTCCACAAACCTCAGATAAGAAGCCGGGCTCACATCAAATTTATACTCATCCGAAAACTGCACCGCAGCGGCCGTCGTCATATAGCTCTGAATCTCTCCGCCCTCAGTCCGGCGTACATTAAAGTGATACAGGCCTGTCTGGGGCGTGGAAATCTCCGCCTCATACTTGCCCGGGGCCGTAGCGTGAAGCTTCTCCTCGCTGCTCTCCCCCTGAGGATCGATGACCGTCACCAGAATCTCGGTCCCGCCGCCATAGTCCTGCGTCTGATAGACCACATCAGTCAATTCCCCTACTGTCACCACATTCACTCTGTCCTCGCCCATATTGGAATTGCCGGTGGAATAGTCCACGACACGCTTCCACAGCTGGACATAGTCCTCCTGTCCCACAAAAGCGCCGCTCCACTCTCCGGTGACATCGCTGTTCCATGCCGCCGTGCGGCCCAGTCCATACTGCCACACCGTAAGAATCGGATCATCCTTTTCCGTGGATGTGATGACCGGGCTGGAGGCTGTCTTGGGCGTGGCCGAAACATACCCGTAGAGCACAGGCCAGCCCTCTGTGAAGAGATTGCCCGTCAGCTCATGCCCTCTCCGCACAGTCAGTCCAAACACGCCGTTCTGGATATAACTGTCCCCTCCCAGGAAAACCTCCTGGGCAAAAATCTTGGGGATATCACTGGAGAGATCTGAATAGTAATATCTGCCGCCGCATTTGTCCGCAAGCTGATCCAGAAGCTGCGTGTCAGACCCGACACCCACCGCCACAGTGGAAAGTGTGATTCCTCCGCTCGTATAATCATTTATCACATCCTTAAAATCGGTGGTCTCCCCCATACCGTCCGTGAGCAGCACCACATGCTTCACAGATGCCTCGCTCTTGGAAAGGACTTCATATGCCTCCTTCAGCGCCGGCTTAATGGTTGTGCCCCCGCCCTCGCTGATCTGTCTGATCTTATCCTTGATGGCAGTCTTGTCCTCGACTTTCTGGAGCTCCACCTGCCACTCATATTGGTCGTCAAAAGTCAATATCCCTACAAAATCTCTGTTCTCCAGATTATCCACCGCCACGGTGGCCGCCCGAATGGCAATGTCCAGATTGCTGGCGCCGGAACCGTCCGCCTCACTGAGCATACTGCCGGAGTGGTCGATAACCATGACCATGGCCATGGAGGGAGACTCGTTCACGCTCCTAAGCTGCATATCCACCGGCAGCACTGTCTCCAGCACCGTGTCCCGATATCCGCCCAGGGCAAAGCTGTCCTCGCCGCCGCAGCAGATAAAGCCACAGCCATAATCCTTCACATAGGTCTCCAGATTCTCCAGAAATCCTCTGGGCAGATCGTCTATATAGGTATCCACCAGAATGATAGACTTATAGTCCAGCATGGCATTGATGCTGTCAGGCGCATTCAGCGCAGAGACCGCACTGTAATCACAGCCCGCCGCGTTCAGCACGGAGGCAAAGCCCGACACATTGGTCTTTTGTCCGGAGATGACAAGCACCCGCGGCGCAGCCTCCACCACAGAATAGGCGCTGAAGGCATTGTTCTCCGAGCAGGTATCACCCTCCGCCTGCACCTGTACCCGCAGCCCCTCCATAGAGCCGCTGCCCGCATTCTCATCCACCTGTGTACTGAACACAAAGCGATTGCTCCCCTTGTTTAAATGCACCTGGCTTGCCACTTGCTGTTCGCTTCCCCGATAAAGCGTTATGACCGCGTCTGTGTCATAATTGCTCTCCACCAGCACCGTGACAGAATACTTGTCCCCGGGATGCAGATAGGCCGGAAGCGTTACATTATCAATATAGACATCAGGCGTCTCCTCATCCTCATAGAGCAGCGTCAGAAACTCTGCCCGGCTGGCAGTCAGCGCCTGAGCCATATTATGGATATCCCCTCTGGTCTCCTTGCCGTCCGTGAGCACCACAAGCCTTCCGCTGTAATCCCCCGGAATCAATGTCAGGGCCTTGGAAACAGCATCCTCAAAATTCGTAGCCGTCTTCTCCGGCAGGGTCATCAGACCGCCGTATTGCTTATCCGCAGTCAAAAACTGCTCAACCAGCGAGTTCTTTCCGAAAGTCACAATGCCATAGGCATTCCCTGCAGGCATCTTCTCCACGGTCTCCCGCAGATACTTCTCCGCCTCCTCCAGATGCTCCTCGTTACTGTTGGAGATGTCCACCACGAAAATCGTGGCCGTCCGACTGCTGCCCCGGCGAAGCTGTATGCCGAAAAGCGCCAGGAGCACACACAGAAATACCGCCCCTCGCACAATCAGATAAAATTTCCCCTGATAGCGCATCTGACGCACATAGACAATCCATTCTATTATCAACAGAATCAATACGATCACCAGAAACAGATTCCGCAGCGTCCGCTTCACCTTCTGCAGCTGCAGCCCGTTCGAATCCACCAGCGAAAGCGCCTCCGCCCGTCCGTCAGACTCCGTGGCAGTCTGAAAACGCACCACATAGGGCTCCTGATACTCCTCATTTCCAATCTTGTACAGACCCGCCTTGCCGGGACGGCTCTCAAACTGCGTCCTGTCCGTCTCCGCCCATGGCTGCAGGGCGATCTCCTCCCCCGCGTAATAGACATTCGAGGCGAGCCAAGAAGTGTCCGAGAGATAAATCATGGCATTTGCCAGAAAGACCGGGAATTCCGCTCTGAGCGGGAAATCCGACTCCCGGATGTCAAATCCCACCACAACCTGCTTAACGCCATCTATCTCGCCGTAATAACCCACACATTTTCCGTCGTACTCCAAAAAGCTCTCCGCCCCTTCCGGCAGCGCAAAGCAATAAGCTGTGTTCACCCCCACGGTAAAACCGGACAGACCGGAGGTCAGATCACAGTCCGTCATGTCCAACACCACATTCTTCAGCGTTTCGACTACATTGTTTGCATTATTTACATTGCTCACATTGCCGTCCGCGGCCTTCGCACCGGCGAAAATCAGCCGATTCCCCGCTGCGGCCCCGGGCGTCTGGCCCGCGTCGTAAATCACCACATTGTAAGCGCCCGCGCCGGATTCTGTCCCCGCAGCCAAGTCCCCTCCTGCCTGCATCGCCGCGTCCGTCTTCGCCTTGGTGATACTCTGTCCCGTCACCGCCTGATACGCCTTCTCGATAAAGGTGTTGCCGTCTCCAACCAGCAGACCGTCGATCAGATTTTCCCGGCTTTTTACCGCCCGGGAGACATTGTCTTCGTCCAGACTGTCGCCGCCCCCGGAAGCCTGACCGGAACCGGCAGCAGAAAACACAATTCCGCCCAGACGGGAAGTGAGCGTCTGTCCCTGCCAGTCCACTCCCTCAAAGAGACAAACCTTGCTCTCAGAGGGCGCAAGCCGCATCTGCGACAGCGCAATGAGCTTATCTCCCTCGTCATACAGGCTGACGTCGAAAGAGGCCTCCGCGTCGCTGTAATTTGTCATGCTCACCATCACATCATAGAGACCGTCCTCACGCCCGGCAAAGACTGTATACTCATTAGCCACATTGGAGACAGCCTGGCCCACCACATGGAGCTCCCTTCCGGCAAAGCCACGCAGCTCTTCAAACTTCTCCGCTCCCGCGCCATCGGTATACACCAAAAGATCCGCGGCATTTTCCACAGCGCCCTGCACTGCATCCCCCGCAGCCCCCTGGGC
>JAIDDH010000097.1 GCA_029055435.1 Acetatifactor sp. | reverse complement strand
CTATTTCTATCTTTTCATCTATATTGTTTTTCTGTACAATTGATAAATTATCACCAACAATTTTAAAATTAATATCATCAAACGTAGGTGTTAACTCAGAAAATCCTAAGTACAGTTCTGTATGGTTTTTATTATATGAAATACGTATAATTGTTCCTGTAGCATTTACAAAATTATCTTTTTCCTTGTAATACTCTTTTATTTGTGCCGAATCGCAGGCAGATAAAACCAAAATGCCTGTCAATAGAAACAATATTAAAAATCTATTTAATAATTTTGTCTCATAATTTTGTCTCATAATTTTGTCTCCATTCCTTTTTAATTTATAGTTAACCAAACAAGTGGACCCATTGCTTCACTTGTATCTAAATACGCAAATCCTGCCTCAATATCATCCTGTGAATGCGTTCTGGATTCTACTCCTCCATAAATATCGGCAGTAATCTCCCATGGTTTATCATAGTATTCACCACTACCCCACTTTTGCCAAGATGGTAAACCAATACATAAAGCATACTTAAAAGCACCAAGCTGCTTTAATTGCTGAGTATGACCGTACTCATGCTGAACTATATCTTCTACATCAACTGGCTCACTAGTTGATATAAACATAGCACCAAATGACCCTGAGCGCTGTCCTTCAATTCGAAATGTAGGTACTCCTTTATAAGAAGAAAAATAGTTTGATTCTAATACCTTTTTTTCACTTGTATTATGTATATCAAAATTATTTATATCTTCAGTAATGCCAGTATAAATTTTTTCTATGGGCTGAATTATTTTATCTTTGATAAAGGTGGGCCAATGTCCTGAAGGGTCAGCCATATTCACCGGATTATTAAAGCAGTACGCGAACAGGTTGTGGCCCTGTACGGAAGTACCCACGCTGGCAATCATATCATCCGGGCTGATGAATCTTCTAATCTCCGGGTCGTAATACCGTGCGCTCAGGTTGTAGAATCCCGTCTCAGTGTCGTAGTAATACCCCCGGTAGCGAAAGGGGTTCTTTGCCAGGATGCCATCGGTGTCGATACCTTTGGTTACTTCGGTCTCGCTGACGAGTCTGCCCCACAGGTCGTATTCGTAGGTACCGATGAGCTTGGAGTCGCTGTTTCGGTAGATGGCGATAATGTCTCCCTGTAGGTTCCTGGTATAGAAGTAGCTTACCTCCGCGTTGCTGCCTTTTTTGTAAGTAAAAGAAGTCACTTTTCCGGTAGCATCGTAGTAGTAGCGCAGGGTCTCGTCTCCGGTCTGCTCGGACAGGAGCAGGCCGTTGTTGTAGTGATAGGTGGTGGTCTTTCCGTTTACGGTTTTGGTATGGCGCTGCCCGTCCGAAAGGTAGGTATAGCGGATGGTGCCGTTACTGGTATTGTCTATGGCGGTAAGGTGGCCGATATTGTCCCATGTCATGGTTTTGCCCAGATAATTGGTGGGGCGGCCCTGTTTATCGTAGGTAATCGTTTCATCATCATAAGCAATGAGTTTGTCTTTCCATACATTGTCGTAAGTATAGGAATGACGAGTGCTTCCCCGGGTCTCGCTTTTTATATTACCGCCTTCGTCGTAGGTATAGGTATAGGTTGTGGCAGCAGCGTTTGCGTAGGCCTCGGTGGCTTTTGTGATCTCGCCGTATTCGTTGTAGGTGTAGGTCTTTTGGCGGGCGCTCTGGTCTTTGATATTGGTGATATTGCCCCATGCATCGTAAGTATAGGTGAATTCAGATACAGGGGTGCCGGAGCTGCCAAATTTGTTGGTGTAGGTACTCACCAGGTCTGTGGTGGTCTTTCTGGTCTTGCCGTCCACAGTGAACTGGGAGGGCTGGTATTGCAGGGTGGTGTAGAGCTTTTTAGCGTCTGTCACGCCGGATTTCGGTGTGTAGACCGTTTTGTTGCTGCGTCTTAAGCTGTCGTAGCTGTAGGTCAGGAGACTCTTGTCGGGCAGGGTGGCCTTGGTGGGTTTATCGTCGGTGGCGTATTCGTAGGTGTAGGTTCTGGTGGTGTCACCTTTTTCCTGGTAGGAGAGGGTACCGATGTTGCCGCCTTTGGTGTAGGTATACTGCATCCTGCTCTCCGGGGTCTGGGTGGCGGTATCGCCGGTGTATACGGCGCTGCGGACCAGTTTCCCGGTGTCGTTGTAGTCGTAGGTAGTAGTAAGGTTTGCCTGCCGGTCGATTTTCCGGGCCAGGTTGCCGCGGTTATCGTAAGTATATTGTTCTACAGGTTTGTTGTCAATGGTCTTAGCGGTAAGGTTGCCGTAGACATCGTAAGTAGCCCGGATGATGGTGCCATCCGCCAAGGTGGTTCTGGTGATGGTGCCGTTGTTTGGAGCGTATTCATAGGTGCAGAGAGTGGTGCCTGCGACAGCGGTGGTGAGTACGTTCCCAAAACCATCATAGGTGTAGCGGTAAGTAAAGCCATTGTGCTCGATAGCCGTCAGGTCATCAAACTCTCCATACTGATATTTTATGTGTCTTGTGCCCTGAGTGACTTCGATGATGCGGTCGCTGGTGTCGTATTCGTACTTAGTAGTAACTGCTTTTTTGTCGCCGGGTCTCTGAGGAAGCGTGGTGTCTGTCATCTGACCGGTGCGGGTGTTGTAGGTGTAGGAAACTTTGTTTCCCGCTGGGTCAGTATCGGAAGCTTTGAAGTTTCCGTCAGCGGTGTAGGCAATCTGGGTGTAACGCTCCAGTTTGACTGTGTTCGGGTCGTAGGCAGATACGGAGGTAGGATTGCCGTATTTGTCGTAAGTATAGTAGGTGTCGGGGCCGATGCTTGCTGCAATCTGCTTGATGTCGTTGTTGGTGTCGTAGGTAATGGTTGTGGAGGCTCCCGAAGCCGTGGTCTGTTTCTTGGTGCGGTTGTAGGTGTCGTAGGTGGTAGTAGCTGTTTTCTGGGCAGTGTAGCGGGAGATCACTTTGCCTTCTGAGTCATAGGTTTTGGTCTGTACATCATTTCTGGTGAGCTGGAGGCCGTCTATGGTGAGTTCTCCGATGTTGTCGTAGAAGCAGATGGTGAGGTCGGTACTCTTCCATGTTTTGGCGGGCAAAAGGAGGCAGAAGTACTGCCAGCCCTCGGTGTAGGCGTTCAGGTTTGTGGTGGCTTTGTATTCGACGGTTTCTCCGTCGGTGTCTGTCTCCTTGTGGATGGCAGTGGCCTGAAACTCCCGGGAGGCTCTGGCAGGGGAAGCATCGGCCTTAATCCAGCCGCTTAAGGTGTAGGAATTTTTGCTGTTTCCAAGGTCTGCGGTGAACCGCAGGTATTTGTTCTTGCCGGGCTGCCCTGTGATGTGGTAGGCGTAGGTTCCGTCCACGCTGTCGGTTACTTTTTGGTCTTTTATGGTTATGGTGCTGTTGTCAAGGTTTTTCCACTTATAGGACAGGGTTTCTGTTGTAAGGTCGAAGCTGCCGTCCTCTAAGATGTTGTAGTCGTTTGGTACGTCTCCGGTCTCCAGCTGGACGCAGTCGAAGGCCACGGTGCCTGCTCCTTTTGAGGTGCCGCAGTCGGTCTCCAGGCAGACGGTGACAGTCTGGGAAGTGTTTATGGTGAATGTGAGGCTGAGTCTTTCCCAGCCGTTATCAAAGGCTGGGTCGGTATCCGTGGTAATTTTGGTGCTGGTATAGGTATGGTTTGCCGCATCCGTCACTTTGAGGTAGGCAGCGGTATTCTGGATGGATCTAGTAGAGCAATAGGCAGAGAGGGTGTAGGTGCCTGCGGCAAGCTTTGCCTGCTGAGAAAAGCCTGCAGTTCCGCCGGTGCGTTTGGAGAGGTTCACATAGGCGCAGTGGGTCCCGATGTAGCAGCGGGCCAGGTTGCAAGTGGAGAGGGCGCCGCTCTCCGGTGTCTGATTGGTGTTTTTATAGGTGCTCCATGTCTGGTCGTTATATTCGAAACTGTGGTTCTTGAGGAGGTTGTTGGTGTGCATGCCGATTACGGCAGTATCTTTGATCTTGTTTCGTTTGTTGGTGTTGTCGGAGTCAGCCTCATAAGTGCAGGCGGTGGCTCCAAGTATCTTGTTCTCGTTCACGGCCTTGGAATAGATGCAGGTAGTTCTGCCTTGGGCATCGAAGACGTGGATGTTCTCGATGTCGTCGCCTGTACCGTAAATGTCGTCCACTCCGCTGTAGCGGAAGGCGGTGGTATTGTCGGTGTGGTAGGCGATGGTATAGGTCTGTCCAGGGGTGGTATTATGGTATTCCTGTACTTTTATGACACGATTGTCGGCATTGCGGTAGGTGTATTCGATGCGGTAGCCGTCATGGTCGCGCTGGGAGGTAAGGCGGTGGAGGGCATCGTATGTGTAGGCGGCAGTTTTGCCGTCAGCGTAGGTAATCTGGGTGAGGTTGCCCTGAGAATCATAAGTGTAGCGGTTGGAACCACTTCCTGCACTGGTGGGGTCGGTGATGGCGGTGATACGTCCGCTGGCATCATAAGTAAAGCGGGCGGTGTTTCCCACAGCATCGGTGATGGTCTGGATTCTTTGGTTGGATGCGGCAGTGAGGGTCTGGGCCTGGGGCTTTGCTTTTTTAAGAGCATTCAGGATGGCATCCGCCGCTGTTTTGGCCGTCGCTTTAGTGGGGGCTTTGGTGGTGTCGGTAAGGTTGCCCATCTCGGTGGCAGCGGTCTGAATGTATTTGGCAGTTTTGTAGTCTGCTGTGGCGTAGGGGTCTTTTTTGAGAGTGTTAATAGCATTTATGGCGGTGTCCTGAGTCTGGGTGTAGGCAGAGTCTCCCACAGTGGTGGCAGAGGCGTAGCAGGTGTCGCGGAAGCTCTGGGCAGCGTTTATAGCCTCATCGTAGGCGGTGAGGGGAAGAGTGTTTCCATAGGCCTGATATGTTATAGTAATGGCGTTCTGCTCTTTGGTGGCCTTGTTTTTGGTGTTCTCATATTGGTTGGAGTCAGTGATAAGAGCCAATCTGCCAAAGGTGTCAAAATATCTGACAAGACTGGCACTTTTATCAATGAGTTTGAGGGGATATTTGTCCTTAAGGGCAGTGTCGGTCACGGGGACGATGTAGAGACCAAGGCCGTCTTCATCCCGGGCAGGGGGGAGCGCCGCGGTGGATAATACTTCTTTGGAGACGGCGTTTAGGAGATAGGTGACGTCGGTCTTTTTGAAGTAGTGGGCGGTGCCGTCCTCGTCGGTGTAGACATAGGGGTAGGTGTTGACATTTACGGTGTCCAGAGGGATCTTTATGGTCTGGGCATAGTTTAAGCGCCATCCGGCATTCTCATCCACAGCGTTGGAGTTGTAGATGTGACGGATGGTCATGGGAAGACGCAGTCCTGCCGTGGCAAGGTCGGTGTTTACCACGGTAAGGGCTCCGGTATAGTCATTGATATAGCCGTATCCAGCGGTTCCGGCGGCGGTGGTGTGGGTATTCCAGTAAGACTCTAAGCCGGTGGCGGTGCGGTAGGTGATGGTCAGGTAGGGGACTGTGGCGCTGTTTTTTAAGCTCAGGGCGTCCCGTTTGGAGGTGGTCTCGTCGTAGGCGGTGATGGCGATGCCGTAGTTGGGCTGTTCGCCGCTTTGCCATGCGCGGATGGCTTTGGTGATGTTAAAGTAGCCTGCGTTTACAGTGTAGTCCAAGAAGCTGCCTAAAGCGGGCTGGGTGCTCCAGCTCAGTTTCCGGGCAGAGGAACGGGCAGTTTTGTTGTACCAGTCCTGAGTGATGATTGTTGCTTTGAGATAATGGGTATTGTTTTCTTCCTTGGTGCCGCCCAGCTGGAGTTTAGCCTCGGAGATAATGCTCTGAGGTTCCATGTCGGGGAGGTCAAAGCGGATGTAGCTACGGTAGATGGCGGTGCTGTTCTTGCCGGCGTAGAGAGTGTCATAAGTGGTGCTGTTGCTGGCAACACAGCCGTAGTCTGAGAGATTTTTGGCCCGAGCCTGTTTGAGGACAGGGTCTACGGTCACAGGGTAAGAAGCCTGGTCAAGCCATGCTTTGTCTAGAGTGATTTTGAGATAGAAAGTGGACTGAAGAGCAGAGTCCGTCTCGATTTCAGATGCAATGTTTTCCTGGGGCTGGGTTTCGGGCATAGCTGTGCCCTGGGGCGCAGTTTCCGATTCGGGCTCGGACTCAGAGGCAGATTCCGTTTCCGGTGTGGATTCAGACTTAGGGCTGGATTCCTCTTCAGGTTCCGAGACAGGTTCGCTCTCTGGCTGGGTTTCGGGCGTAGTAGTCCCTTGGTTGTCGTCGGCTGACTCGTTTGAGGGCGCAGTCATCCCCAAAGCCTTTGCTTCTACTGTCTGTTCCGTCTCAGATTCCGTTGCAGGCTCAGGTTTTGTCTCAGTCGTTTCTTCGGTGGCAGGTACAGCTTCTGTTTCAGGCTCAGCCCCTGTTTCTGTAGTTGCTTCCGAGGCAGACTGTGTCTGTGTCTCAGGTTCTGATTCAGGACCGGACTCCGTTTCTGCTTCGTTTTCCGGCTTGCTCTCCTGTTCCGATTCTGCTTCTGGCTCTGTTTCGGTTGTCGGTTCGGTTTCTGCCGCTGTTTCTGTCTCCGGGGCAGCATCGATCAACTCATATCTGGCTCCATAGGATACTGTTCCTTCACTGTCAATCATGAAGGGAGCAGGGAAATAGTATTTGATTTCGTCTGTCTCCTCGTCATAAAATACGATTTCATTATTGCTGTTTAATTCTGCCTTTAAGCCTGACAACTGTACACAGAAAATATATTCGTTACCGCTTTCTCTTGTATCAAGAATGATATTTTCTTTGATGCCGTCTCCCGTGGGCTGGTATTCCACTTTTACGCCACTGCTGTAGCCGTCAAAGGTTACCGCGGATTGTCTGGGCTGGTAGAATTCTGTATTTTCCTGAGAGATTTCCTGTTCAGGTAAAGTGTCGGTTACCACGGCGTCCAGCTTGGGGGCGCGCAGGGCGAGCTTCTTTGCCTGTTTCTCGGCTTTCTTTTGTTCTTTCTCAGCTTTTTTCTGTTCCTTTTCGGCTTGCTTTTCTGCCTTCTTCTGCTCTTTTTCAGCCTCTTTCTTTGCCTTTTCCGCTTCTTTTTGAGCGTTTTGTGCGTCTTTGATTTCCTGTTCAGCTTCTTCTGCAAGCTCCATCATCTGCCAGGCAATCTCGTAACCCTCTTCCCGGTAAATGACTTCGCCCTGGCTGTCTGTATTATCTGTAATTACCACTTCGTAGCTGTTGTTTCCGTTTGTATATCCTTCTTCTGTTTCGGTCAGGGAGTTGTCTATCTCCGCCAGATTTCCTTCTTCTGTCTCGTAGTGGATGGGCTGGGGGTATACCACCAGAACTCTGCTGTTGTCGCTGAGAAGGTATTCTTTGGAGAAGGTGTCCCTTCTTTCTTCTATTTCATTCAGGACTTCCGGCTGAACATCGGATTCTTCTGTCTGAATCATACTTTCTTCGGGAATGGTTGTTGTCGTGGCTTCACTGTCTGTCCGCGCCTCTGCTGTCAACACGTTATTCTGGATAAGCAAAGACAGAATAAGAGTATAACAGAGAACTCTTTGGAGTGTTTTGCTGACACTTTTGTTGATGCGTTTAACAGTATTTTTACCAGTGTTTTTTCTTATGTAATTTTTCATACTTGCTCCTTTTGTCCGATTATCCAGACTCTTAGATATAATTTTGGCAGGAATTACGGTAATCTCCGATTAATACATAACTACTTGAGAATCACCGTTGCAAGTACATACTACTACCGGTAATAACATTGGTCAATTATGCATTGTCATATAAATCGCTATGATTTTTTGGCAAATATTAACAATATTATGCCTCGCAAGCTACCCTAATACAAAACTACGGGCACAGTCCGCCCCAGTAATAATACTGCAGACCAACTGTGCCCGCTTGTTCTTTATCCTTTATTCCATGCCGTCATCCCCAAAGATTGCCAACAACGCCTCATGTGCCGTCAAGGGCTTTTCCGCCGCTTCATCCGCCTTATCTGATTCATCGGCTTCACTTGCCACATCTATCTCTGCCGCTTCTTCTGATTTATCCGCCACATCTATTTTATCCGGCTCCTCCAGCACACTGTCTTCAGATATTTTCTCCAGCACGCTATCCTCGGATATTTCCTCCGGCAACACTTCTTCAGATGTCATTCCCTCATCATAAATCTGATCGAATTTTTCCTGAGCTTCTTTCAGTGCTGTTCGAGCCTTTTCATAAAGTACGATCAAACTCTTTGCCTGAGCCTGAGCATCCTTTACATCATCCATGTATCTGTGAAGTCCCTGATCCGTCTTCTCAAAGAGCAGGATTCCCATATCATCTCCATCATTGACATATTTGTCATAATTTTCATCAGTGGGAATTCCTCTATCGATGACAGGGTCTGTGGGCTCCACATAAGTGAGTTTGCTGCCATTCCAGGTAGTCACGGACACCAGCTTATTGTCCACGGAAGTAATCATTCTGTCGCAGCTTCCCGTGTAGGCGTACCTGGCATCCTTGTGAGTCAGTTGCATATCTTCCTTTCTCACAACAGGCACATCCATTTTGGCCCGCACATTTGCCACAGTGGAAGCTGCTCCATTCGCTGAAATGACCTCCTTGATACCGGCGGAAATACCGCCGTTCAGACCGCGCACAGCAATTTTCTGCGCCGCCAGAATCGCATTGTCCGCCGCCAGGGTATCCGCCTCGGCGATGGTCTTTGCCGAGGCCTCCGCCTTAACGCTTCCCCGCATCACATAAGCTACCTCCGGCTTGGAGTTTTTCCAGTCGATATCCTGTGGATTCAACAATTCACTTCCCTCGGGAAGCTGCGCCAATATGGCGGATATATCATTATTCTGGCCTCTGCCGAGAAATCCCTGTTTTATAGTTACTGTAGAGGTCAGTCTCTTGGTGTAAGATACCGTTACCTCGCCGCCGGTCATCTGAAAGGTTTTGATGGTATTCATCCAGCCCACATTTTCCGTCACATTTGATTCCAGATTGTTACAGGAAATATCAATGACGTGAAAACCTTTTTCGTCCAGATATTCACTGATGGGCTTTGCAAACTGCCTTCGCAGATTCTCCTCGTCGCTGTCGGCGGCATTATATCCTTCCACTCCCTTGCCCAGCTTCCGAACCACGCCTGCCAGCTCAATATTGGTAGTGTACACGGGAACAAAATTGAACTCCGCCACGGTGGTCCCTTCCATGGACGTATCTACCCGCAGATTGGTCTCTCCCTCCTGAATCTCCTTCTCCGCAGCCGCTCTGGCAGCCTCCGCACTGTCGTAAATGGGCTCCGGGCTGGCGAATTTTCTGGTCTCCACAGTGACAGTCGTCACATCGTTGGTGAGTGCGCACACAAGCTGTCCTGCCTTATTAAAAGAAAATTTTTCCTGTTCATTATTGCCCAGAAGAATCTTGCTGTTGCCCTCATCCTCTATGATCATGGTAGTGTCGCCTTTGAGGATTGCACCACTCTCGTCTCTGGCCTTCTGAAAGTATTCCTCCTCCACCTTCACGACCTCGCCTCTGGAAACCCGCTCCTCCAATTCCTCCATGGAGACCGACTCCAGCTCTGTGACACCGTCCGCATCATAAAGCACATATTTATCGGGCTTACCAGGTTCCAGAATCACGTTCTCAAAGGTTTTTTCAAACAGAATCAGACTCTTCCCGTCTTCTTCAATCTTGTAATTATATCCCACGTTTCTCTTCCTGCCGGAAGACAGGGTAAATACTGCCTCGATATAATCTCTGTCTGAATCCTCAAAGCGCGTGAAATCCGGTTCCAGCTCCACGGTACAGCCGTCCTTCAGAATATGGGGCAGATAATAGCTCTCTAAAATCAGTTTGCACTTCTGGTCCAGTTGCTCCTTGTCAGGGGCATCCAGTTCCTGTAACTGCGCAAGCTTCAGCATTCCCTTCTGACGTTCCGTAAAAGCCGTATCACGGCTTGCTTTCATTCGATTGTACGCCTTACTCTCCGCCTCTCTGGCTTCTTCCAGCGCCTGACGGGCAGCTATCTCATCCAAATGTCCCTTTGTCTCCTCAACCATCTTTTTTCCCGCTCTCTGTAGATATCTTTCTTTCTATATTATATTTGAATATACCGGCATTTATAGATATTATAATAAAACCTCAAAGCTGTGCGTCAAGCTTATCGCGCAAATCATCTGCAGGCATAGCTCCCATATAGGTAGCCACAGCCTCTCCGCCCTTAAAGATAATAAAGGTAGGAATGCTGGCCACACGATATTTCTGGGTCAGGGGCATATTGTCATCCGTATTGCATTTTCCCACTTTTATCTTGCCGTCATACTCCTCCGCCAACTTCTCTACAATAGGTGCCATCATCTTGCAGGGCCCGCACCAGTCCGCATAGAAATCTACCAATACAGGCAGATCGGAATTCAGGACCTCTTCCTCAAAATTTGCAGTAGTAAATTTGTATTCCATTTTTTGTCCTCCTCTTTTTATCATTGTGACAGAATTATCTGCAAATGATATATTTGCAGATCGGATTGCCCATGGCGGAAAATTTCTCTTCGTACTCCGTCATCACATTGCCCTCCATCAAGCGCGAATCCCGATGCAGGTCATAGCTCACCTCCTGAGCATGCCATCCGGCGGGCGCAAGCTCTTCCACTGCGAAATCAAACAGCTCGCGATTGTCCGTCTTAAACTCCAACAGCCCGTCCGGCTGCAGAATCAAGTCATAGCGGGCCAGAAATTCCCGGGATGGAAGCCTTCTCTTCGCATGTCTGTCCTTGGGCCAGGGATCGGAAAAGTTCAAATAAATGCGATCCACTTCGCCCGGCGCAAACACCTTCGCGATATCCTCGGCGTCCATACGGATGAACCTCAGATTTGGCAGCTCTTCCTCCTCCATTTTCTGAATGGCGCGCAGCAACACGCTGGAATACTTTTCAATTCCGATATAATTTACCTCCGGGTGCTCCTTAGCCATAGTATGGATAAATCGCCCTTTTCCCATTCCTATCTCAATGTGGATGGGCTGATCATTTCCAAATATTTTATGCCAGGTTCCGGGACAGTCAAAAAGCTCCGCCTCAGGCACCACAAAGGGACTTTCGGCGATAACCTCTCTGGAACCGGTGATATTTCGCAATCTCATATTTACGGTTTCCTCCGAAACACTTCTCAAATCAATACGGTCGATCTTTAGAGAACTCCGCTCTCCGATATCCTGATGGACTGCTCCAGATAGCCCAGACAATCCCCTGCCAGCCGCCGGAAAGAATATCCGCCTGCCCGGAACACATCCTTCATGGCAATCCAGACCACCGACATGGTTATCTCCATCAACAAAATGCGAAGCAGCTTCTCAAAGGCATTGCTCCTCAATTTATATAAGGTATAGGATTGAAATACAATATGTCTTAATTCATCGTGCAGCATCTGTCCGCAAATACTCTTTAGAGCCGGAGATTCGACGCATTCCGCCAGCGCCCTGTAATAAGATAAAGCAATCATCTCCGCCGTTACCAGAACAATGACCTCCGATTTCAGTCCGCCGACTTTTCTCAACACACGGAAAATATCATCCAGAGCAGTTCTGCCGCGGGCCGGCACCTGATGATAATCCATATACTTTTTCAGATAAGCTGAATGCCAGTTTTCTTCCCGGACAAACCACTGCATCGCCTCCAGATACTCCGGCGCATTGTTACGGCAGGCATACCGCTCCGCACACCGCAGAAGAAAATGCCCTTCCGACGCCTCTCCCTTCTGAAAGCTTTGAATCGACGGAAAAATCAATTGCCTCTCCCACTCGCTCAATTCCGGTTCCCGCGAAAAATCGATCTCCAGCCTGTGCTTGTGATTTTCCTCAAAATAGGCCACCCAATCAAACTGGCTGATATCTCCCATATGTAAACTGCTCAATCTAATCATTGTGATCTATCTCCTGCACCGCCGTCCTGCAGCCATATTGCATCCGGAAAAAAATTTCATATATAGTTTAAGATTACTTTATCTGACGAAACTTGTCAATCGACAAGTTATGTTGTATGATAAAAATGATACCTTCTTTATAAATTGAACATACTATAATCGATAACAATAGAACGACAGGACAATCTTTATGAATAAAAACATTCTTTCATCCATATGGATTCGCGCCGTGGCTGCTCTCTGTGCGGTCTGTCTTTCTGTGTCCTGTACGGGTCTTTCAGCATCTGCTGCCCCTACTCCCTCCGTGAAGGAACAGAATATAGCCGCCAATCAGGCCATTCCCATAGAATCCAATGAAGTTGCAAACTGGCCCACCGGGCCTATCGTCAGCGCCGAATCCGCTATCCTGATGGAATTGGAAACCGGCGCCATTCTCTATGAGAAAAATATCCACGCCAGAGAATATCCCGCCAGCACCACCAAAATCCTCACCTCTCTGATCGCCTCGGAGGAATGTTCTCTGGACGAGACAGTATCTTTCTCTCATGAAGCCGTCTTCAGCATTCCCGTGGGCAGCAATCATGTAGCCATGAACGAAGGCGATACTCTCACTATGGAAAAATGTCTACAGGCCATTCTCATCCGCTCTGCCAACGAAGTTTCCTATGCGGTGGCCGAACACATCGGCGGCAGCTGGGACAGTTTTGCTGAAATGATGAACAACAGAGCTGCAGAACTAGGTTGTGTGGATTCCCATTTTGTGAATCCCAACGGGCTTCCAAATGAAAATCACTACACCAGCGCCTATGACCTGGCCATGATTGGACGAGCCTTTTTCTCCAACGAGATGCTCTGCCAGATCACACAGATGCCTCTGCTCTATCTCACCAAAAAGAACGGCAATCTGGTGGACGCTAACCAGATGGAGCTTCTGCCCGGCAAAAAATACGCCTACAACTATCTGGTGGGCTGCAAGACCGGCTACACCGACGACGCCCGCAGCTGCCTTGTGTCCTGCGCGGAAAAGGACGGCATGAAGCTGATCTGCGTAGTGCTGAAGGACGAGTCCCCGAATCATTATGAGGACACCCTGGCTCTGTTCAACTATGGCTTTGGTAATTTTGAGAAGGCCAATATCTCCCGGTCTGAAGTCAAATACAATATCGAGGGCTCGGGCTTTTACAGCGACAATGATATCTTCGGCAACTCCAAACCGATTCTGACCCTGAATCAAAACGACTGCGTCATTCTTCCAAAGACCGTCAATTTCAAAGATTTGGATTCGGAGATTTCTTATTCCACGGAAAATACCAATCAGGTGGCAATCATTCATTACAGCTATCACGGCGTCCCCATCGGCTCGGCCTCCGTAGACCTGGCCACCGGCGGACAGGGAACCTATTCCTTTGACCCTGTGGCAGCGCCGGATGAAGCGGAAGAAGCATCCCGTCTTCCCTCTGTCATCTTTATCAATGTTCTGAAGGTACTGATGTGGGTTGTGGGAATCGCCGCTGCCGCAGCGTTTACTTTATTTGTCTATAAATCCTGCAAAGGCTATGCCGCCAGACATCCCAACAGTCGGCGCAACTGGAAGAAGGAACGTCGGAAACAACATAGCTATGGCCACAATCACAGTAACTTACAGCTCGCAAGACGACGGGAAGATATCCGCCAGGCCAAACGCCGTCAGAAAAAATCGCGACGCATGTTCAAAGCTTCAAAATCTAAAATTTCAAAAACAGGCAGGAATCTGACTTTCTAGTCCGATTCCTGCCTGTGCTTTATATGCCTCTCTCTGGCCCGGAGCCTGCGACTGCTCAACTCATCCGCCGCCTCCTGACTGATCAGCTTCGTGGTTTTCACCACATACACGCCGCCCTCATCTGTCTTTCTGATTCTGATTTTTCCTTTCAGATATCCATGCTTTTCACAGTAGGCCAGACAATAATAATGTCTGCCGTTGGCCGTAAACCACTTGATTTTCTTGCGCAGATTCCTGTGGCAGAGATAACATTTGCTGGAGCTCACTTCTCTGTCCGCAAACGCCGCCATCTTATCTGCAAACACGCGGGAAATAAATTTGGCATAGGTATCAAACTGTACCTTAACCTCATCCGCCCGGCATTTGGGCACATTAAATACATCATAGGACTCATTGCGCAAAAGCTCCGGTTTCTCCTGAGCCATATGCGCAAATACTCTGGCAGTGTAATAGGCGTCGCTGAACGCCCGATGAAACGGGATATCCTTCTCCACCTGCAAGAAGTCCACCGCATATTCCAGCGCCCTGCGGGATTTTCTGTCCTCATATGCAATACTGAACAGCTTCTGGACATCCAGATAACGGATAGGTTTATCTGACAACGGTGTCATATTATAGAATTTCATATTGCGCTGAAGCTCAGTCAAATCCGAGCCTCCCCAGGTGCAGAACAGATACTCCTCCTCACCGCACCAGTCCAGAAAGCCCTGGGCAACCTCCACAAAAGGTCTTCCCCGCTCCAGCTCCTGTATCTGCATGTGAATCAGCTTGCTGGTGACATGATGCATCTCATGGTAGACCGCAGGCTTGACAAGCTCACTGAACTCCCCGACCATGACATAAGCACCATCTAGTTTTATGGCCCCAATCTCGATAATTTCAAAGGGAAGACTCTCTGCCTCCGCCTCCATACCGGTATTACTCTGGTTCCACTCCAAATCTAATACGATATATTTCACTCTTATACCTCTCTGCCGGCAAGAAAACGCTCCAGCACCTCCTCATGCCAGCAGTGTCCTCCCTCCCGGACATCGTGAAGAGGATAGGGGCTGTCACCATAAAGTCTGTAAGCTTCCTGCACAATTTCCAACTGTTCATACACGTTTTCAAGTCCCCGGGGACCATTCAGATGATCGTCCCTGCAGGACTGAAATGCCGCCGGTCTGGGAGCAATCAGGGAAGCAATATCTCCCATATCGAAATGCTCCCACAGATGAGGCACATAATTGCAGTTGCAATTTCCGTTTAAGATCATCAGCGAATCCTTATAGCCATAGAGATAACCGCTGATAATACACCGCTTCACGCGCTCATCCAGCGCAGCCAGCCACAGCACCTGCATGCCTCCGCCCGAGAAGCCCACTGCGCCCAGATTGTCCGTATCCCATTCCCCTCTCTCATAGACATAATCAATCAGACGCATGGCATCCCATGTACACATTCCCGCCACGGTCTCCCCTATAGGCTCCGCCATATGAGCGAGATGAAAACAGCTGCTGGTCAGAAAATCCGTCTCGCTTCCGGGCGTCTGCTTCTTCTCATCCCTGCGCTCGCCGAAACCGCGGCAGTCAGGGCACAGCGCCACATATCCGCGCCGCGCAAGCTGCATACCATAATCATAATTAAAAAATTTTATTTTATCCATGACTGCCGGAATGTCATAACAACCCGCCACGGAATATTTGCCTGCACCCTGATGTCCGGGCAATGCCAGAAAGCAATACTGCTTTTCGGGATCTGTCTTGGGAGGAATCAGGATATACATGGGCATCCATGTGTCGGGCTCCACCTGAATCACCACCTTTTCCCGCACAATGCCGTCCTCCAGCGTGATGCGCTCCTCCAGCCGGGGCTCCAGAGGACAGTCCTCCATATATTTCAGGCCTAAAAGCTCCCGTAAAGTTTTCCGGGTCTGCTCCTTCCAGTGCTCAAATTCCTCCAAAGTGCTGCCGGTAAAAGCATCCTGACGCGCATATTTGTCAAACTTTTTCAGCATTCCCGAAAGGGAACCATAAAATCTGGGAATCTCAATAATTCTGTCCGTATTGGTATTTATATTCTCCATGTTCAGTCTCCTCACAAATGCTCTATCCAGTTTTTAGCCAGTTCTATCCATGTGGCGCAGGACTCCTGCACATGTCTGCCGTCGGAAGTCTCAGTCAGACGGGTGGCCAGAGCCAGTCCATGTCCGCCCTTAGGATAAAGATGATACTCCACAGGAATATGCGCCCTGCGCATGGCGCTGACTAAGAGCAGCGAATTCTCCATGGGCACAGAGCCATCCTCAAAGGTTCCCCAGATAAAGGCTTCTGGAGTCTTCTCGCTGACCCGATTCTCCAGAGATAATTGTTCGCTCAGCTCAGCCTCCCTCTCTCCCAGCAGGTTCTGAAAAGAGCCTCTGTGGGCGAACTCTCCCGAAGTGATAACCGGGTAACACAAGAGCATGCCCTTCGGCCGCAGCAGATCATGCTCCCCGGCTTGAAGGCCCATGCTTTCCGCAAGAAAATCCTCATCCCAGAACATACCCAGACAGGCCGCCAGATGACCGCCCGCAGAACACCCCTGCACAATGATCTTATCCGCATCCACATGCCATTCTTCCGCATTTTTGCGGATTAGGAGCATAGACGAGGCCAATTCCAAAAGCGCTGTAGGATATCTCGCGGGAGCGCAGGAATAACGCAGAATCGCAGCGTGATATCCCATGGCCAGAAAGGCCAATGCAATGGGCTCAGACTCCCGGTCCGAGGTGTAGCCGTAGCCGCCTCCGGGACAGATCAGCACCAGCGGCCTTTTGTCAATTGCCATGCTGTCGGAAGAATCCTGAATATAAGTGATCAGACGGGCATCGGGCAAAGACCCTTGCACCTGTATGGGATAAACCTTGTGTATCATCAGACTGTCCTCTCTTTAATATACTCTAATATGCTCTGCCCCAGTAAACCATCTTCTTGGCAGGCTTGCCGCAGCAGACGCACTCCTCGGCCAGCTCCTCCTGCTCAAAGGGCATACAGCGGCTGGTCACGGCCAGCTCCTCCTTAATCTGCTCCTCACACTCCTGACAGCCGCACCACATCGCCTTCACAAATCCTGACTTTTCATTAAAGAGCTTTCTGAACTCTTCCATATTGTGCGCCACATAGGTGTGAGCCTCGCGATGTTCTCTGGCGCGCTGCAGCATCTCGGTCTGCATGGTCTCCAGAATCTCTCCGATTTTATCTTCCAGCTCCTCCAGAGGCACCTCTATCTTTTCTCTGGTATCACGGCGGCAGATGACGCATTTGCCAGCCTCGATATCCTTGGGCCCGATCTCCACGCGTACAGGATAGCCGCGCATCTCGGCCTCCGCAAATTTATAGCCGGGAGTCTTATCCGTATCATCCACCTTCACGCGGAAACGGGCTTTCAAACGATCCTGAAGCTCATATGCCTTATCCAGCACGCCCTCCTTCTTTTGCTGGATAGGAATGACACAGACCTGTACAGGCGCCACTCTGGGCGGCAGCACCAGTCCCTCGTTATCCCCGTGCACCATGATAATGGCGCCGATCAGACGGGTGGTCATACCCCATGAGGTCTGATGCACATACTGCAGTGTATTATCCTTGCCGGTGTACTGAATGCCGAAGGCCTTTGCAAATCCGTCGCCGAAATTGTGGCTCGTGCCGGACTGCAGCGCCTTGCCGTCATGCATCAGCGCCTCGATAGCATAGGTAGCAAGCGCCCCCGCAAACTTCTCCTTCTCGGTCTTCTGACCTTTGATGACAGGAATCGCCAGCACCTCCTCGCAGAAATCCGCATACACATTCAACATCTGAATGGTTCTCTCCTCCGCCTCCTCAGCCGTGGCATGGGCGGTGTGGCCCTCCTGCCAGAGAAACTCTCTGGAGCGCAAAAACGGTCTCGTCTCCTTCTCCCAGCGGACTACGGAACACCACTGATTATATACCTTGGGCAAATCCCGGTAGGAATGAATATCATTTTTATAAAAATCACAGAACAGAGTCTCAGAGGTAGGGCGCACGCAGAGTCTCTCCTGCAAAGGCTGCAGTCCGCCATGGGTCACCCAGGCCACCTCGGGCGCAAAGCCCTCCACATGATCCTTCTCCTTCTGAAGCAGGGACTCCGGGATAAACATGGGCAGATATACATTCTCCACTCCCGTCTCCTTAAATCTTGCGTCCAACTGCTGCTGAATCAGCTCCCAGATTGCATAGCCTGCAGGCTTGATTACCATACAGCCCTTCACGGACGTATAGTCTATCAGTTCCGCCTTTCTCACCACATCCGTATACCACTGGGCAAAATCCTCCTCCATGGATGTGATTGCTTCCACCATCTTCTTGTTGTCTGCCATCTCTCTTCATCCTCCTCATACTACAGACCGCATCTGCGGCACTGCGTCAATAATAACATAGAAAATAATATACAAAAACGCCGGGCTTCCGCTCCCGACCAGGGACCGAAAACTCGGCGGTACCACCCTAATTGATGCATCTGCACCCAACTCTTACACCGCTAACGCCGGTCTGCGCTGCGCTTTCACTCTTCCGCATGTCCGCCGCACCGCGCCACACGAAACAATCTCACGCAGGACTCCGAGGGAGGTTCCGAACCTTCCGCATGAGAGCTTCACACCCGCCGCCCTCTCTCTGCAATGCTTTCAATCCGTACTATTCCTCATCAACGTCTATATTATGATGATTGTAGTTCATAGAATCTATTTTGTCAAATTTTTTATAGAAATTAAGTCAGATTTATTCTAAGATTGCTCTTCCCGTCCTTTTTTGCGCAGCATCTTATTTTCGTACATGGCACGATCTGCAAGCTCGCAGGCCTCCGCATATGCCAGTGGCTGTTCGGCCGTGCTGATGGCGAATCCGAGACTGACACCCAGATCATAAGGAAGCTGCTGTTGTTTCTTTGTCTGGGTTAGAATTTTATTCATCTTTGTACGCAGTTCTTCCCAATATTTCGGTTCCAGATGGTGTGAAAGCACCTGAAATTCATCACCACCGTAACGAACGACAAGATCTTCCTCATCGGTACATTCCTGAATCATGTTTGCCGTAATGCAGATGGCGTGATTGCCGGCAAGATGTCCAAAGTTATCATTAATTTTTTTCAGGCCGTCCATATCGAGCATTGCAATGGAATAGACTTTTTCGTCCACAAAACGGGAGGCAAAGCGTTTGAGGGCAAAACGGTTGTACAAGCCGGTCATCTGGTCGCACATATGCAGTTTATCTAATTCCTCAATACTGCGCCTTAAGATCATCTGCCGGTGAAGATTTTCAATACTGCTGCAGATACTTTCCTGGCAGATGCGGTAATTGTATGACTCAATAGGAAGATATTCATTTAGAAACGCCATATACCCGTAAAGTTTGTTTTTGTGGCGCAATGGATACAGGATAAAGAGATCGCCTTCCTGTTCTTCCACAGGCACAATGTTTTCAGTCGGATAATCAAAATTTTGTAAAGTGCCAATCCTGTCCGCCGTACCGGTGATGGCAACCATCGTATCGTCAAATGTTTTACCCTCCGGCAGAGGTTCATAGCCGGGATCGTTGATGATATATTTCAAATCCTGCTTGTTGATGCAGCAGAAAAATTCCGGACAATGGATTCCATGAAGCATATGCCGGATATTATCGCCCAGTTCTTCTAAAGAGCTTACCGTTTCCAATGCATCATTAAACTGCATGATATAGTTAATCTGTCTGCCGGCTTCGGCTGTCTGCAGGATGAGCTGCTGATGCCATTTTCTGGATTCTGGTAAATATTCAAAGTCACAGCCGCAGCTTTCCCCATAGTATATCTTCCCGGATGAATAATTTTCAATCGGGATTTGGTTTCCGTTTATCATTTCTATCAATAAATGACAGGCTTTTTCAGCAAGCAGATCATCCCTCCTGTCTGAACCGGTAAAGTCAGGACGGAAAATGACACTATTCGAACTGCGGTTTAAAGTGCATATAAGAAGATCCTGCGGCACTTTAATGCCCAGTTTTTCCAATTCGAGATACAAGCCGATGGCTACTACATCATGCATACATAGAACGGCGTCTGCATCATCGATATGATTATCACAGAATGTTTGATACAGATCGCGTCCGGCATTAACGGATATGGGACAGTAAATAATTCTGCCTTCTTCACAGGGAAGGCCATTTCTTTTCAATGTATCCTGATAAGCGGTAAGCGCCTCCATGGAAATCACTTCTTTGATAGAAGTCAGAACCAGATTTATTTTCCTGCAGCCGTGTTTTTCAATTAAATGTTCCATCAGCTTGCAAACGGTAGGATAGCTGTCCAAGGACAGAAATGGAGCGCCCTCCGTCTGGATATTAACTGTGATAAACGGGATATTTTTCTTTCTCAGTTTTTCTGCAATAGAAGCAAGGAGCATGTGATTCCCGATATTTCCTCCGATGACACAACCGTCAAACATAGTATAGTCAATGATATCATAAATCGTGGTATCTCCATAAGCAATCGGCTCATTGTCTAAAAAAATTCCAAAGTTGGAAATCACATACATCACATAACCGCCCATGGATTTTAATGCTTTATGCATGGATGATGCAATATTTTTTTGACGTTCAAAATTGGAAGCACTGGTAATCAATGCAATCCTCTTTAAGTTTTCCATGATCATTCTCCCGTGTTGAACTGGATACACGTAAAAAATTATAATATACTTGCATAAATTTTAAGGATAAAAATGGGGAAACTCAAATTACTAAAGCTTGAAATTGCCGATGTTCTCCGCAAGTTTGTCGGAAGTTGTACGAAGTCCGCCGGCGGCGTCCTCTACATCGTGGAATTTCTCGTAGACCTCTGCGATGGCGGCGTTGGTTTCCTCCATGCCTGCCAGATTGTTCTGAGCTATTTCCGCAAGTCCCCGGATAACCTCCACGATTTCCTTTCGAGCCCCCTCCAGTTCGTTGGTCTGCTTCTCGATGGTGCGAATACTCTGAACGGAATCGTCGATTTCCTTCATCACATGATTCACCGTGCCCTCAGTGCTGCCAATATGCTGCTTCTGTCTGGCAATGACCTCTTGCATGCGCTCCATGGCACCCACCACGCGTCCAAAGTTCTCGATCAGAGTCTCCACCGTCTCGTCGATCTTGCCGCTGGCATTGTTGGACTGTTCTGCAAGCTTCTGAATCTCCATAGCTACCACCGCAAAACCGCGTCCCGCCTCGCCTGCCCTGGCGGCCTCGATGCTGGCATTTAACGCCAGCAGATTGGTCTGCTCCGCAATCTCAGATATAAAGCTGGAGGCTTCCTTGATACTGCCAGCGGACTCATTCGTCTGTCTGGTCAGCTCTGCGATGGCATCCACCACTCTGCCCACTTCCTCGCTGATGTCCTTCAACTCCCGAATACTCTCGCCGGCCTCATCACCGGAACTTCTCATGTTGTCCGCGTAACTGCTCAGCTCATGAGCCTCCTTCTCCGTCTCAAGAATCAGCTCACCCATGCGGCTGATATTTTCCGAGGCGCTTCCCGCATCCCTCGCCTGTACCGCAGCATTCTCTGTGATCTCCTCCACTGCCTTCTGCACATTTCCCACATACTCGAAGGTCTCACTCGCAATCTGATTCAGGCCGTCCGAAGAATTTACCAGAAGCTCCGTGCTCTCGCCAATTCCACCGATAATATTCCTGAGTGCAGACTGAAGATTCTCAATAGAGCGGGTCAAATCACCAATCTCATCCTTCCGGCGGCACAGTGCGTCGTCGAGGGGTACATTGAGCTTCCCATCAGAAACCGCCTGCACATTGGCGATGCTGCGCTTAAGTCCGCCGGAGATAGATGCACTGATGAAAACTGCTGCCACCATGCATAAAAGCATAACCACAACCACCACTGCAATCAACACTATAATGATGCGCATAGTGTCCGACAGCGTCTCCAGCTTATTCACACCCGCAAATATCATACCGATGGGCGCGGAACTGCCGTCATTTTGATAAACCGGCAGATAATAGCCGTAATAAAGTGTGCCATCCAGAGATACATTGCTGCTGAAATAAGCATTTCCCCCGTTCAATACCTCTTCCACGATTTTATCTCCCGCAGGGGAGCCCAGAATACGATTTCCCTCCGCATCCACCGCAGAAGTCATAACACGCTCCGCACCATAGAAAAAGGTCACTTCCATACCCGAGCGCTCCTTTATGGTATCCACCAGACGCTGGGACTGAGAAATATTATAGCCACCCTTCCAGATATCTCCGTTTGCCGCCTGCAGATAGGAGCCGCTGTTCTGGTCATAAGCTGCCAGCGTAGCTACCGCTGTTCCTCTCAGGGAATTTTCCACCTGTCCAATCAGAGATTTGCGCACAAAAGTGGCTGCAATCAAAATAACAATCGCGCCCAGCAGAAACACCGGCATCACAGCACTGAACAACATTTTTTTCCTCAAAGTCATGCGCGAACCTCCTATTCTACCACAACCACATTCTCGTAATACCAGTTGATACCGCCCGTGATGGTCGCATCATCCAGCGTACCGCCCGCGACGCCCACCGTCTCTCCGGTGTTGGTCTTCAGCTCGCCGTCAAATATATTGAACGTCCCTCTCAGGATATCCGCAGTGGCCTCCGCCACTCTCTCCGCGGTTCCTTCCGCGGCAAAGGCCGCCGTATCTGTCAGATTCACAACGCCTTCGACCATACCGCCATAGTAGTTGGAACCATCCCATGTACCATTGATGACACTGCTCACCGCCGCCGTATAATAGGCGCTCCAATTCCAGACCACGCTGCACAGACAGGAATCGGGCGTCTCCTTGCTCATATCAGAATTATAACCCACTCCGTACACGCCGTACTCCTGTGCCAGCGTCTGCGGATAAGGCGTGTCACAATGCTGCGCCATCACGTCGCAGCCCATATCCAAAAGTTTTCTGGAGGCGGCCTCCTCCTTATCCGGCGCGTACCAGCTATTGGTCACTACCACATAAACCTTGGCGTCGGGATTCACCGCCGCAACTCCCAGCGCAAAGGCATCGATACCTCCCGTCACCTCCGAGTTGGAAGCATCCTGAGCCGCCACATAGCCAATCATATTGGAAGATGTGTTCATGCCCGCCACAATACCGCTGAGATATCTGGGCTGATAGATTCGCCCGAAATAATTATTAAAATTCCTGCCGTTGGAGAGATATCCCGTCCCATGAGAAAAATAGACATCAGGATATTCCTCTGCCATGTCGGCGGTCGTCTGCATATAACCCCAGCTGGTGGTAAAAATCACATTACAGCCATCCGCCACCAGCTTTTCAATAGACGCCTTTGTAGCCTCGTTATCTTCATCGTCTACAATATCCCGGACAATCTGAGCATCCGTCAGTCCCAGATTATTCTGCATACCGATGATACCCAAATCATGCGTGTAGGAATAGCCGCTCCCCTCACCCGGGTCGGTGATATAGAGAACACCTACTTTGATGTCCTCTTTTGCAATTCCCGTATTTCCGTCAATCTCTGTGTTGCCTTCCTCTTTCGCCGCGCTGTCGGCCCGATTCTCTCCGGCATATCCTTTGTTTGTGGCATAGTCGTCCGGTGTTTTGCTGCCGCAGCCCGCAAGCAGACAGAGTCCCAGCGCCAGTGCAGCAAACACACGCACTTTGTTTCTCATATGTAGTTCCTCCTTTATCCGCGCAGTTTCTGGAGCGCTTTCTCCTGTATCAGGCATTCCCCATGTTCCTGCACGGAGAGAAGCGCCGTCTCATCCGCGCTGTAGAGACCGCCGAACTCCAGGCCCTGAATACACGCCCGGGAATATCGCTGATAAGAAGCGCCGCCTTTTTGAAGATACAGATAATATTTGCCGTCCATCTCATACAGTGCGCTCTTTACCCGGAGATTGGCCGGCAGAGCCCCAGCATAATCCATCAACTGCGGGATACTCTCAAAAGCAAAGACTGCCTTTTCCGGTTTGGGCGCAGCAGTTTCCTTCTCGCTCTGTGGAGTCTCTGTCTGCGCAGTATCTTCCACAATACCCAACTGCTCTTTCGTCTTCTGCAGAGTCTGCTTCATATCCTTGAGATACTCCAGAATCTGCCGCGCATCGGGAATACTGGACACATCGCTCTCTGAAAATGTCAGCAACAGCCCCTGATCCGGAAGCATCATGATCTGCATGTCAAAGGCAAATCTGGGCGGCTTGTAGCCCACCTGCTCCGCAGCCTGCGCTATAATATCGTGAACCACCTGCTTTGCCTTCTCGCTCCGCAATATGAAATCCTTATAATCAATTTCATATTCCTCCAGCTCCTCGTTGGAGAGAAAACATTTTACGGTCTTGTCATCCACCCGTTCTATTTTCATAATAATAACCATGCCTTTCCGCAACCTGCGAATTTGGGCCGCAGGCACAATATTTGCAAAACAAACAAGTTTGTTTGTGAAAAATTTATTTTTCACACTACCCTTCTGTCCGCTTTAGAGGACATTACTTTACCCCTTTTGGCCGGCCTCTTCCAACAATTTCAGCGCAAGCGCCTTGCCTCCCAAATCCGTGTTATCCTGTTCCACACATTCCTGTAAAGTACGGATGCCGACCTGCGGATTCTTCACAAAGCCGTTCTGCAGCTTATCGGCATAGAGATATCCCTCTCCCACAAAGGCCTTGGCAGCGATGCAGCCGTTCTGTACCGCCCGCTGTGCATAGCGCAGACACGCCTTGCAGTCCTGCTCCACATTGCCCCAGCCGTAGCGGTAATAAGACGCCACATAATACTGCGCCACACTATGTTCCCCGTCGGCAGCCTTCAGATACCAGGAAAAGGCTTTCTCCTTATCCTCCTCACCCAGAATACCGTGAAAATAATACTCTCCCACCCGGAACTGCCCGGCAGAAGATCCCTGCTCCGCACTGCGCAAATACAACTGAAAAGCTTTTTCCCTGTCCGCCTCCACGCCTTCTGGTCCTTCATAGTACAGATCAGCCAGCCTGTCGATGCACTTCAGACTCCCTGCATCCACGCCCCGCTGCAGCCACTCCTGCACCTTCTGCATATTTTCGTCCGCCTGATAGCCGTCGCCGACCCGGGCACAGAAATCACCGCGCAGTTTATAAGTTGTCTGAAATTCCTCCACATAAGCGGCGGCTCTCTTGATATCCCGGTCTATCACAAGCTTCTCATACAGCATGGCTCCGCTCAGAAACACCTCATAAGCCTTCTCAAAGGCGGGCAGACAGCCCCATTTCGCGGCGCGCAGCACCCATTTGAGTCCCTCATGTCCATTGTTGACCCGCAAATGTATACGAAAATCCGGATTATCCTTCTCAGAATAATCATAAGTAAAATAATAGGCATTGTTGACGTAGCGCTCCACACCGTTCCCCAGATAAAAGCTGCCCAGTGCATACTGTGCCAGGACATTTCCCGCAAAGGCCATCTCCTTCACCTTTCTCACGGAAATCTGAGGGCTGTGCAAAAGCACTTCACGCACATCCAGCGCCAGACCATTCTCCGACGCTCCCAGCGCGCAGAGCTCGCTCCCTGCCTGAATACCTTTTTTCACATAATCGAGATAACGGCTGCGATATTTTTGCAGCGATTCATCACCCCATATATAATAGCACAGCATCACATAAAAGGCGTCCGGCTCTCCTCTGTCACACGCGGTCTGAATCAGTGCCGCCGCCTCTTCGTATCGACCCGTGTCCGGCTGAAAAAACAGCAATTCAATACCTTTTTCCAGCTCATCCGAATAAAATCTGGTCCTTTCCATCAGAAAAGTCTCCTTTGTGTCCGTCACTATATGTTATTTTAACACAGGGAAAAAATGTTGTACAGTTTTGATGCAGTCTCAATTTTTTCCTTCTAACAGTTTTCCGCTCACTTGCCCTATCTGTTTATGCTATGATAAAATATACTTTGAAAAATATTTGGAGGATTCGATCATCATGAATACAAATCTCGACGGCAATATGCGCCGAAAAGCGATTGTAGAATATCTGGAAAACAAGACTGCCCCCGTCAACGGCACAGAGCTGGCAAAACACTTTGGGGTCAGCCGTCAGGTCATCGTTCAGGATATCGCCCTCCTGCGGGCGGAAAACCGCAACATACTCTCCACCAACAAAGGCTATGTACTGTTCCATCCACAAACTGAGCGGACAGGCTGTACGGCAGTCATTATGGTGCGCCACAGCGCGAGCCAGACCCTTGAGGAAATGCGTTCCATCGTGGACTACGGCGGCTCCATGCTGGACGTTTCCATCGATCACGACCTCTATGGCCAGATACGGGTAGACCTGGTCATCAACGATCTGCGGGACGCCGAAGAATTCTGTAATAAAATGAGGGAAAGCGCCTCCCGCCCTCTGAAAGAGCTGACGGAAGGCTGCCACTACCACACGATCAAAGCTCCGTCCGAAAAAGCGCTGGAGCTCATCAAAAAAGAATTAAAAGAGAAGGGAATGCTTCTGGAAAAAGATCTTTAACCGATGGGAGTCTCCCAGTCCACAGTGTACGGCCCATCCGGCAATGCGGAAATTCTCTCATAAATCTTCTTAAAGTTTTCCTTTTGATCGGCGACACCGCTCTCCATACCCACACCCTCAATATACTGCTCTGCAAATTCCTTCCAGGAATGATAATGCTGGCGAATTACTTTCGCAACCTTTGCCGATTCAGCCATCATCTCTTCTCTGGACAAATGTCCGCCCAGATATCCTCTGGCGGCAATATTGGCGGCACAGCCATAGTTGAAAGCGGCTTTCTTCTCCTCATCCCCCGCATTATTCTTGTCCGCGATGAGATAGTCCACCGTCTCAATTACTCCCTGCTTGTTCGTGACAGCCCAGTCGCGGTTCAATACGCCGCGCGCCATGCTGGCATTGGAGCGGTTCTTCTCAAAACCGCCGAAATATTTATAACTGCCCCCGCAATACTCCGACCACATAGCATAGATGCCCAGCACCCATTTCTCAGCGTCATTTTGGGGCATCGAGTCTGCCGGATCGGATTTTGAACCTCCAAATAAACCAAATAATCCCATTGTTCATCCTCCTTGTGAATTAAGATTTGAGTTATGATCCGGTTCTAATTATAATACTGTTGAATTCTTGTGTAAATGCATTTACCACATAATATTTTTTATACATCACGACCGAACAGGACATGCAGATGTCATGTTTTATATGCTATACTTTATGTGTCATCATAAGAAGGAGCACTCATGAAAATTGACCGATTGATTGGAATTTTATCGATTCTACTGCAGCAGGAAGTTGTCACGGCACCTCGTCTGGCAGAGCAGTTTGAGGTTTCCCGGAGAACCATTAACCGTGACATAGAGACCCTGTGTCAGGCCGGTATTCCCATCGTGACCAGGCAGGGCTCAGGCGGCGGCATCTCCATTATGGACAACTACCGCATAGACCGCACGATGCTCACCAATACCGAAATGCAGGATATTCTGGCGGGACTGCGAAGCCTGGACAGTGTCAACGGCACCAACCGCTACGGACAGTTGATGGAAAAACTCTTCGCAGGCTCTTCTGATTTTATGACAGGCAATCAGACGGTGTTGATTGATCTATCCTCATGGTACAAGGATTCTCTTGCCCCCAAAATCCAGCTGATACGTGACGCTATCGACACGCGGACTGAGCTCTCCTTTCTCTATTTTGCCCCAAAAGGGGAAAGCACAAGAGTAATTGAACCCTATTACCTGATTTTCCGCTGGTCCAGCTGGTATGTGTGGGGATGGTGCCACAGCCGACAGGACTTTCGGCTGTTCAAGCTCAATCGCATGGACAAGCTAAAGCTGACCGCGAATCATTTTCCACGAAGGAATGTTCCCCTCCCCGATCTGAGCAACGAACAAATTTTCCCGGGAGGCATTCAGGTGAAAGCTCTCTTTGACGCTGACTGTAAATGGCGGCTCATAGAAGAATTTGGAACAGATTGCTTTGAGGAACAGCCGGACGGGAAATTGCTGTTTACGGCCGATTACACGGATCGGGAAAACCTGCTCTCCTGGCTTATGACCTTTCGGGAGAAAGTCACATTGCTGGAACCGGAGGAAATTCGCGAGGAAATCAGACAGATACTGAAACGCATGACAGAAAATTATTGAGGAATTATTTAATCCAGACAGTATTCAATAAAAAATCGAATCATAAGGAGGAATCATCATGGCATCCAATCCCGAATTTGTCCAGTATATCGCCGACCAACTGGCAGACGCAGGGCAGATCACTTACCGCAAAATGTTCGGAGATTACGCCTTCTACTGCGACGGCAAAATATTTGCCCTCATCTGTGACAATCAACTCTTTATCAAGATCACTGAGGCCGGAAAACAGATGTCACCTGATATGGAGACAGCGCCGCCCTATCAGGGGGCAAAGCCCCATTTTCTAATCGAAAACATTGATGACCGGACATTTCTCACCAAATTTGTAATAGCTACCTGCCGGGAGCTCCCTGCGCCCAAACCTAAAACTAAGAAAAACGCCAATAAGGGAAGTAAAAATGCTTAAATAAAAAGAGGTAACTGACATGGCATTCGACTACAAAAAAGCTTACAAAGAATTTTATCTGCCGCCACAAAAACCATGTATCATTGATATTCCCGAGATGCACTATGTGGCTGTCCGCGGAACAGGCAATCCCAACGAACCGGACGGCGCATACACCAAAGCCTTAAATCTCTTATACGGGATTGCCTTCACCATCAAAATGAGCTATAAAGGCAGTCACAAAATAGACGGCTATTTTGAATATGTGGTTCCGCCTCTCGAGGGCCTGTGGTGGCAGCAGGGCGTCGCAGGAATCGACTATGGGAAAAAAGAAACTTTTCAGTGGATTTCCATGATACGCCTGCCTGAGTTCGTGACTCGGGAGGTATTTGAATGGGCTGTGACAGAAGCCTCTGAGAAGAAAAAGACGGATTTCTCCAAAGCTGAATTCCTGACCTTGCACGAGGGACTCTGCGTTCAGTGCATGCATATCGGCAGCTATGATCAGGAACCTGCAACCATACAGAAAATGGATGCCTTTTTATCCGAAAACGGCTATGCGCCTGATTTTTCAGAGACGCGCCGCCACCATGAAATCTACCTCAGCGACCCGCGAAGAACGGCGGCGGACAGACTGCGGACAGTCATTCGCCATCCGGTCAGGATTTTGTAATATATTGCGCAGGGATATATCCTCTATTTCGGGCCTCCTCCAGTAATTTGGGCTGAATCAGAGGATATGTCCAAGAATCAACTAAATTATCCGTAATCAAAATGTTCTCTATTTCACTATGTAATTCTTCAAAGGAAAATATATCAGCAATAAAAAGCATTCCGAATGTCTCATCATCATTGCTTTCATTTATTCTTGTTTTCCCTTTAACTGAATATACACAAATTGGTTTAATAGTAAAATCTACCGCCCCCGTCTCCTCTCTCAATTCCCGCTTAGCAGTGGTCAAAATATCTTCGCCGTTCTCTCTGTGCCCACCAGGAATTTCATATGTATCTCTTTCTCTATGTTTACAAAACACCCATTTACCATTCGTTTGAGCAATAATAACCGCAAACTTCAATAATTCGTCGTCTGCATCGTCATAGAATTTCACTTCTACCATCTCATAATCACCTCTTTATTACTCCAAATTTATGATTTCGTTGCTCTTTAAATATTCTATCATGGTGCCCCTCAATTTGTCATCTTTGTATTTTTTCAATCATCATGGTGACCTTTCTTCTGTAATGTACACATTGGGTACATGATTAAAGTATGTTTCTGCCTGTTTTTTGACCAGTTCACTCTCAGTACCCATAACATGAAGTGTACGAAGACTTTTTAAGTCCTTTAAAGGTTCTATATCCTCAATTCCTGTATCCTCCAAATGAATAAATTGTAATTCATCCAGATTTCTTAAAGGACTGACATCATCTACTCTGACACTCGTTAAACTCAACTCACGCAGTGACTTCATGTTACTCATAACTTCCAAATTCAATACTTCCCGCTCGTTTTTCTCTTCCCCATACAATAAATGAGTTTCCTCTAAATATACCCATTTCACTCTTTCTAATTGACCCAGACACTCCATGTGTCTAATATTTCCACCACATATATAAATAACTTGTAACTCATGATTATTTTGCAGATAACTCAAATCCACATCTTTGACATACTCTATATAAATCTCATTCAGCGTTGGCATCCTTTCCAAAAAAAACAAATCATCTATGTCGGTGAACCTGTCTAATGATAAGTATTCCAGACTGGATAATTGCCCTATAAAGGATAAATCCATTGTACCGACTAGATCTAAAATAATTGTCAACTTTCTTAAATTATTCAGTTTTCCCAAAGGCGATAAATCTACCCCTGCTTTCATTCCCTCCGCCGAAATACTAATATACAGAGATTTTAATGTCGTTAATTCACTAATTTTATCTATATCCTTCTGTGTAGTAACATGAATATTTATTTCCTCAACATTGGGAATCCATTCTGTTTCCGGCTCCTCTTTCTCCGTTTTTAACGATTCCGTATTAAGCATATCCTCTATCTCTTGAGAAGGTAAAATAAAATCCATTTGCTCTCTATTGGTTTCCTCGTCGTCAACATAAAAGCTTTGATGTTCCCGTAGTACACACAAGCCCAAAACCAAGCCAAATATAAAGATAAAAACGGCTATTACAAATTTATATTTTTTCATGATATAACTAATACTCCCTCCAAATTACCCCATCTTCCAAAGAAAGTATGGAAGCAAATTCTTCAACCATATCTTCTGGCAAACTCTTATAAATCTCACTATACTCTCTGACCTGTTCAGCCGTTCCACACGGCTCTTTACTCTTAAATACCTGCAGCATTCCCTCCCAGTAATTTTTTTTCATAAACAGGTCTTTTTCCTCTTGGGAAAAATCAGAATAAATATTATATCCTTGCTGTTTATTTTCAGCGATTCCTTTCCCATCCCTTGTATCCCATTCTACATATTTGATGTCTACGTCCCAGCTTTCCGTCTTACTGACTTCCTCATAGATATCCACGGCACAATTTGCGCCAAACCACAAATCGCAGTATATATAATAGTGAAGTTCATTCTCTTCTTGATATATACTAAGATACCAAGGATTTCCCGACACAAACTCAAACAATTTATTTCCTTGCATGTCATATACAAAGTTATAGGAAAGGCAGGACGAAGTCTGCACATACACATACGAACACATTATTTCCATCTGTCCATCTTGGGTGAAATCGAAAGTAGAAAACGAAATCCAACGCTGCCAAGTATCAGGATAATACTCAAAAAAAGCGGAAATATCCTCTTGGTTCTGTTCATAAATTACTTGTACAATATCCTCATATTGTTCTTTGTTTCTTTCTGTCACATTTTCCTCAGAGGTTTCTGTGGGATTCAACATTTGGTCGTTTTGGGTATCTTCCAATATGTTATCTTTAACTTCCGTTTCCTGCTCCGTATATTCTTCGGAATCGTTTCGATCCACTTCCGTGGTCTGCTCCTGATATTCCCTGTCAAATATTTGTGGCCCTTTGCTATATGTTATAGTCAATAGGCAGACCATGAGTGTTGCAATAATTCCAATTCCTATAAGATTTTTTTTCATTTTACCTCTTTCATTATTAAAATTATTTCTCATAAACAGCTTCTAAAGATTTCCGGAATGTCTCCAAATATTGCTTTTTTTCATTTTCCTCCATTCCCACAATATCTCTTGGGAAATATGATTCCAGTTTTTGATATTCAATTTCCACTTTTTGGAAACCATCCATATATTCCTCCAGCATATCCCTAAGCATCCCCAGCTCATAAATCTCTTCCCCCTTGAAAGACATTTCTCTGTAGTTCCCGGGATACACACAGTTAATTTTTACTACTTCCATTGGTTGTCCATCAATCTCTATATCTGTCGCATATAATTTAATTTCCTCAATACCACCACGTATATCTCCCCCATATAGTTCATAATCCAACGATAGATATCTATATGTTCCGTCCATATTCACATAAGCATCCAGTAGTCCGATATCAAAATAAGAGGATATATTCCGGTAATCCTCCAGAATGACCACATCTGCCTGCCATGTGGCATAAGTATCTGCTTTGGAAACTACTTTTTCCTTGTTTTGCCCATAAATGTAAAGACTATTTCCTCCACAATGATTCGCAGTAAAAGTAATTAATAGTTCCGGTTTTTCATCAAAATCCACATCAGCAAGAGCAAATTCCCATCCTCGCGCACTGTCATTAGGTTGAATGGCATGTTCCATCAATACCTTATCTGTTGTCCAATCAAAATCTAAAAAACACTTGATATCTGCCACACTGGTTTCCGTACTGTATTGTAATCCCTTTATAACCTGTTGACCATTCTCTCCGCAAGTCAAATACCAATGATCTTCCAATGCCTCTATGCCGTCCTCCGAAATCCATAAATCCAATGCCAGCGTTTTGTAATTCTCTTCCTGTCTCTCCCAGTAAAAATAATATCTATAGTGGGTGCGTCCCTCCTGCTCCATATGATTATAATAATAGCAATCATAATTTTGCACTACCCGCCATCCCTTTTCAGTTTCCTGTTTCAGCCGTTCTTCTAAATTTGTTAAACCTGTAATCCTGTCAGTCAACAGTGCTCCCACATTACCCGTCTTCAATGTCCCCATGGCAATATCCGAAACCAACAGTTTCCCTAAGTCTTGAGAATAAGAGCTGGCGGATTTAATCACATCCCCCACCTTTACCGACAAAACCGAAGCCCTTTGTCCTATCCATTCTCTTGCCGCATGGTATTCCTCTATTGACATGATACAGGTCATCATATCCGCATAGCACAACTCCCCATCACCTATGCTTATACCGCATCTAAGCAGGACTGCCTCTGCAGATTCAACGCCCATTTTCCCATAATCGGGATAAAAACAATAGACAAATCCCACGCATCCCGTCTCTCGCACCGCATCTATATAATAACAATCATAATAGCGGTTTGCTTTCCAATTCTCCCCAATTGGCTCATCTTCCATCATATTGATGAATGCATCTCCTAAAATCTTTGCACTTAGAGCAGCGTCCTCAGATTCCGGAAAGCTTCCCCGCCAATCTGTCTCCTCCATTTCTTTACTCATGTCTGAAAAATCTGCAAGGATATTTCCCTGATATATCAGTCCTTCTTGAATAATCCTCTCACAGTATTTCTCATAGAACAGATTAAACACTTCATTTTCATTGTCTGCAGATATACACATTGCATCATGGGAATCAATGCTCACACTGCGCACTATACCACAATGGTCAGTTAAAATCCGGATATCCAAGGCCGACACCTCATTATCCGGCCAAAAAGAATAAGTAAAATCATAACCGCTATCACCAAAAAACCATGTAATATCACACCAACTGTCATAGTAGTATAATTCCCCACTCCATGACTCCTCCACAAGCGTCCAGTCCGCCCCTCGAAGCTGCTGTATTGCATTTTCTGAGAAGAACGATTCCAAGTCAGGCGGCACCGAACCTCTTCGAAGCAACACTTCCATCAAAAGTTCCGCCACAAACGCCTCTGTCTCCTGCAGATTTTCTGACACATACACTCCATTGGAAACCATGTCTTTTTCTAACACATACCCCTGTTTTCCTGCTTCTTCTGTATTTCCTGCACTTTTAAACAATTGGTATTCCACTATATCAGGTATAATAGTATCTGTAGCATCCTCTAATGTCGATTCAATTCTTTCCTTTACATATTCCGATTCCTCCTCAAATGCATTAGCTGTATCCATTTCCGTAACAGCATCCTCGCTTTTTCCTGTTGTACATGCATTGAGAAAAATCCAACCCACAACACAGAAAATAAGCAGATAAGCTTTGTTGGCTGTTTTACTCCATAGCATCCTCATAATAAATCTAATCGACTCCTTTATTCCACTGTTATGTTTGCAACATGTTTCAAATAAATACTTGCTTGTTTCTCAATCTGCTCGCTTTCGGTTTCGTATATATATACCTCCTCAAGATTTCTTACCCTACCCAGCGGCTCTATATCACCAATCCCTGTATCTTTCAAATAAATGTAACTAAGTCGGTCAAGTCTTGCTAAAGGACTAAGATTATCTACTTTGATATATTCTAATCTCATATTTTCTAAGCATATCAGGTCACCCATTATATCCAAATTCAAAATCTGCCTTTCGTCACGATCTAAAGTATTTTCAACTAACCAGATGCTTCTTAATTGTTTTAATTCACTAAGACCTTCCATATTTCTAATATTTCCACCCACAATATGAATGGATTTCAAGAACCGATTCTCCTCAAAACAACCTAAATCCACATCTGCAACATTTTTTATAATCACCTCTTGAAGAGCTGGCATATGTCTTAAGAAAGTCAAATCTTCTATACTATCACATCCTTCTATATATAAATATTGCAAACTACTCAGACCGTTTAAAAATGTCATATCCAACCCATCCGCAAAAAAACTCATCTCCAATCTCTTTAAATAACCCAAGTTGCTTAATGGTGTTAAATCTATCGTTTCGTCATTAATCAAAATGGACAGGTATAGCAGGTCGTCCATTTGCCCAATTCTATCAATTTCTTCCTGTGTAACCGTATAGCAATCTATTCCTGTTACATGGTCTAGGAACCAATTTGTATCTATTGCTGTTCCGATATCAGATTCTGCTTTTTCTGTTGTTGGTATTATTTGTTCCTCTTCCACTTCCATCTGTGAAATCGTGGAAGTTTCTGTGTCCATTGCAATAATACTTTCCTTTTCATTAGCTTTCTTCCCAAGTAAAGAAATTAGCACAGTTACACTCAAACCAATAATTATAGCAATACTTTTTGTTTTATTCATATAATTAAGCTCTCCTTTGTTAGTATTCCTCCTTGTCCCATTTCATGTTATAACTAACGCGCTTCCCAGATGACCCCATCTTCCAAATAAAGTATGTAAGCAAATTCTTCAACTGGATCTGCCGCCGGCAAACTCTTATAAATCTCACTGTACTGCCTGACCTGTTCAGCCGTTCCACACGGCTCTTTATTCCAAAATAACTTATTCATTCCCTCATCGTAATTCTTTTTCATAAACAGGTCTTTTTCCTCTTGGGAAAAATCAGAATAAATATAATATCCATCCTGCGAGTTTTCATTGATTAGTTTCCCATCCCTTGTATCCCATTCTACATATTTGATTTCTACGTCCCAGCTTTCCGTCTTTTTGACTTCCTGATAGATTTTCACCGTATGACTAGCTGCAATAAACAAGTAGTTGTAAATATAATAGTGAAGATCATCATCCGCTTTATATATATTAAGATCGATAAGTCCTTCTGACACAAACTCAAACAATTTATTTCCTTGCATGTCATATACAAAGTTATAGTAAATACTGGTCGAAGTTTCCACATACGCATACGAACATATTATTTCCATCTGTCCATCCCGGGTAAAATCAAAGGTGGAAAACGCAATCCAACGCTGCCATAAATCAGGATAATACTCGAAAAAAGTGGAAATATCTTCCTGATTCTGTTCATAAATTACTTGTACAATATCCCCATATTTTTCTTTGTTTCTTTCCGCCACATCTTCCTCAGGGTTTTCTACGGGATTCAGCATCTGATCGTTTTGGGTATCTTCCAACATGTTATCTCTGACTTCAATTTCCTGCTCCGCATTTTCCATGGAATCGTTTTGACCCACTTCTGTCATCTGCCCCTTATATTCCCTGTCGATTGCTTCTGCCGTCTGCTCCTGATGCTCCCTGTCGAGTACTTGTGCCCGTTTGTCATATGTGATAGTCAATAGGCAGACCACGAATGTTGTAATCATTCCAATTCCTATAAGATATTTTTTCATACTTCATCCTTTCAGAAAATCCCAGACTTTTGTTCCCCAGAAATACTCCTTATCCATAATAAAATATTTCATCCTTTCGTCCGCATCCGACCACACCCCCACCCGGATGCCTTCCTGTACGATTTGGAGAAATAAGATCTCATCCTTCCTCCCAAAATATGTTTCTACCGAATCCGCCTTTTCCCAGCAGCTCCCGATCACGGTTCTGCATCGCTCTCTAAGCTTTGCCGCTGCCTCGTCCTGAGAAAGCACATCCTCGGACCAGTCGTCAAAAATCTGCAAAAATTCCTCCTTCTCCAACAGCCCTGTCACCGTCACATACTCTCCATTCTGCTTATCGACCATAATCGGTATCAGGATATTTTTGCTTCCAAATCCATATAATCCAACCTGTCCGCTGACAAGCCTCCTGCCATAAAATACAGGACGTGACACCATATGGATATCCGCTTCCGGCGAGGGATAGTGCCGCTCCACTGTCCGGACCAGTTCATACTCCTTTTCCCAGATCAGGCTGTTTATATGATGCTCTTCCACAAGATTTTCACATCTGTACTGGAAACTGCTGTTATAATACCCTAACCAGCTTCCATCCTGCATGGGAACGTCATCGACGCTCTCCCAGATCCCCTCATTATAATGCTGCACCCATGCAAAATAAGAACGCATCACAGTGCTGCCATAATTATCCACATCACCTATCAGTATCGCATCATGATAAGAATCCCTATAATACGAACAGAATATATAAAAGTCCTGCTTCTCCTCATCATACCGGAATTGGAGCAGCGCATTGCTAAAAGGCGAACGTCCCACAAAATACTCCAACTGCAGGATTCCGTCATCCACAAAAGTAACCTCTATCAAATCCAGCTCATCCTCCCAATACTCGATGCTGTTTGAGAGAGATATCCGGTCATAGCCGCCATCCTCCGAAGATAAAAACAGCCAAAAACCGGACGCATAGTACTCCGGTGTATTTTCATAAGGACTAAACCCCTCATATTTTTGCACCTTTTCATGGTCATCCGGGTACAATACCGCAACATAATCGTTTCTGCCATCATGATTCAGGTCAGAGACTGCGATATCAGTCCATGAATTTTTTCCCCATAACAGGCTGTAGCCCTCCGGCTTGTATCGCTCTATTTCATCTAAGGAATCCTTACTCACCGCCAACTGGCAGTTGATGCGTTTGAGCTGCTCCCGCAAAAATTCCGCAACGCAGCTTTCTCTCTCCTCCGTCACATCGATCAAAATCTCATCTTTCCGATTGACCTGATAAATCTGATCCTGATCACACCAAAATTCCCGCACTTCTCCGCCTGTCTTTTCTGCCATATACCGCTCAACTTCCTGCCTGCGGCGCTGCTTTTCCTCCTCCACGTCCACATGATCGCCCCTGCTATAACGCAGTACATCCTCATTGACCACATAATCCGGCAGGTCCTTCTCGGATTCACTTTCTGTCTGGTAAGTGAACCATAGACTGCCATCCGCTAACAGCCGACAGTCGTATCGCTGCTTTTTTGCCGTATCGCCATCCTCTATGACCATCTGAAAGGCTGTCAATCCCTCTTCTGTATAGCTTGCCTGTGTCCCACCGGAATAAGATTCTGAAAATATGTAAATCGAACTTATCAACTCCTGATAAATATCACCCGTTTGCTCCTGCTCACGGTTTTTTAGAAGCAGCTCTTCCAGCGTTTTTATATGGGAAGTGTACAGCTCTTTTTGTTTCGACAGCAGTTTTTCTTCGGAAAGATCAGAATCTGTTCCCTCCTCTTCCTCACTGTCAGCAGGCTGCTGCACGCTTTCAGTCATATCCTCAATAATGTCATCTTCTTTTCCGCAAGCCGTCAGCAATATCATACAGAACAGCAGTATGGCAAGAAGACCCTGTATTTTTCTCACTTTCATCTTCTGATCCATTCCTTTCACAAGTGATATGCATATCATACCGCATGAATGCGTCAAAATTGCATACTAAATGTAGAAACGATTGATAAATATTCGAATACTGTGCTATATTTTAGAAAGGAATACTTGTTTTGTGAGGAATACCTGATGCGTAAGATAAAGTAGAGAAGAAAGCGTTTAGAATGGGGCTGCCGCATTCATTTAGTGCGACAGCCCCTCTCAAAAATACAATGTTATATGGATGCATGAGACAAAGTCAACAATTCCTCTGCAATGCTTTTTACCCTTGCAAAGGACTCTTCGGTCAGACCCGTGATTTCTCCTTCATTGTTGGCATCGTCTACGATCTCATCAGCCCTGCTCTTAAAGTTTGAAACCAGTTCGTCCAGAGAAAGAGCCATATCGCGTACCTGTTCACTATATGATCTGGTTTTGTCGCTGCGCTCCACAATCTGCTCGGTCATTGTTATGGAATTCTTCTGCATGTCCCCCAAAGATTCGGCTTTGACCTTGGCATCTAAGATCTTGTCAATTCCCGTCTCAATAGATAAACGGTTCTGCTCATTGATAGATTTTACCCCCTCCAGCTTGTCCAGAATCTTGGGTACCAGTTCCTGAATGGAATTACTTGCTGCTTTGGACTGTTCAGCCAACTGCTGTACATTATCCGCCACAACTGAAAAACCTCTGCCCTGTTCTCCGGCTCGTGCCGCTTCAATGCTCGCATTTAAAGCCAAAAGGTTGGTCTGTGCAGAAATTCCGGAAATCTGTCCCACAAAATTGGTGATCTCATCGATACCATTCTCCAACTGGCTGATAGATGCCCCGGTCTGGTTTGCCGTTTCTTTGATTTGATGCATGGAGTCCACTGCCACCTCCATCGTCTTGACAAATCCTAAAGTATAGTTGGTAACATCCTCGGATATCTTGAACATTTCCTTGGTATTTTGATAAATACCATCGATAGCCTCTGACATTTCCGAGACACTTTCCTGAATACGCACCACCTGATTGCGGCTTTCATCACAATCTGCCGATGTATCACGAGCAGAAGAAACAATCTGTTCATTGGCACGCCGGGAGTTCTCCAGATTTTCTTCCACATTTCCCACCATAGTAACCAGTTCCTCAGAGGCAGATTCACACTTTTTGAGAAGTTCAGCCATCTGCATACCTTCCTGCTCTTTTTGGGTCTTTTCCAAAAGGGTGTTTTTGATGTAATTTAAGACAGCATTAAATGCCACCAGTGCCATGATTCTGGGAACTACATAGAACAAAATAAGATTTACAATATTCGTATTAATGTCAAAAGTGCCTGCCAAAAGTTTTTCTGCTTCCCTGCCTGAGGTTGTAGTAGTCAAAAGCAATGTGTTGGCATCACACAGTCCCCAATAATATCCGCCAATAACTGATAGGAAGAAACCTCCAATGGTCAATACAAAAGTAAAGCTTTTATACTTTTTCTCAGTATAGACAACAGAAGTTATCATAGGAAAAATCATAAAGAGCGTTGCATGATAAGCCAGTTCCAAATTAGCAAAAGAAATCATAGCCACCAGCAAAAAAAGCATGATGTAGTTGGAGATCGTCTTTTCAAAACCGATTACATATTTAACAACATGTCCCAACACCACAAATATAGTTACACCAATGAGAGCGTTGTTCATAATAGTCTGATCCACTATAAAGACGTGCAGCACGTTCAAAATCCATGCTATAACCAATACAATAAAGGTGACGCGCATACATTTCAACGAATAGTTATTAGCTTTTTTAAACTCAGCCTCGTTTACCATACTTTCCAATCCTCCGTATTTTTCATCCCTATATTATCTATTTTACAACAAAACTAACATTTTAGTTTCCCCAGAAATGGCCTGTAACCTCAAATCTCGTTTCACTCAAGCAGTGGCGATACACTTACCATAAGTTCATTTTTAAATTCTTCTATCATTTCTTTTCTAAATTTGAACTTTGGCATGGGTTCCGGAGTATTATCTTTATAGGCTGTATAATCTGCCTTTTCTTTTAGGTTGTTTTCATTAGCCAGTACGCCATCTCTGTAATTATATACCTCATATCTCACATCTTCCTCAGCTACATACCATTTCCTGGCATACTCTTCTACTTCTATATCAATCGCATCATATCTCATCTGATTAACTATTACAGAAATATCCTGACCCACATATTTGGTCTTGTCTTTTTCAATTTCATCGATGATTGTGTTTAATAATTCACTAAGTTTAGGATTGTCCTGAGAAAACTCAGTAATAATTTCCCGAAGCATCTTTATTTTAAGTTCAAAATCAGCTTCTTCAAAATCATCCTCGGACTGATCCAAGGACTCCACTACCCCTTGCAGCAGTTCTAATATGTACTCAAAATCAACCCGCAGTTTATTGTATGCTATCAAATCATAATCATCTAATACCGGATCTGTGTCCGGTGTATCATCATTTGGTTTCTTTAGTTCTTCCATCACATTTCTATACATTGCAGCATAGTTTTCATACTGTTCTTCCGAAAAATCATATTCTGAAAGAATCTCTTCCCTGTAATTAGAAAAAGCTTTCAAATGCGCAAAATCATGATCCAATGCGCGGAACATATGAATAAATGATTTCTTCTGCTTCCTTGACAGTGAAGCTATTTCTTCCGGTGTTTTCGCAAGTGCATGTATAGTCTTTACAGAAATAGAAAATGACTCCAGTACATCATCCCAATCCTCTGCCAGCGGACTTCCGTCTCCACCCCGTGAATACAATTTCAAGGCATAGTTGATTGCATTCTTAAAATCGCCCGGAGATTGGAATGTTACAATCTGCCCATACTGTTTATTACTGTCAAACAGCCTGTTAGTACGAGAAAAGGCCTGAATAATATTCTGTGGGCTCATAGGCTGTCTATCCATAAAAAGCGTTGATAAACAAGGCGCATCAAATCCGGTCAGCAGCCTGTCTACAACTATAACCAAATCAAGCTGTTGGCTTCTTTCCAAATACCTCTTCTCTTTTCGCGCTAATCGTTCATTTAAGTTTTTATTGTAGGAATCAATTCCTCCAAACCTGTAATTTGTCCCAAACATTTCGTCATAATCGTATAACGCCATATTCATCTTCTCTTGGTTTATCTGCGAAGATTCTTCATTCTCCGATACTGAATAGGTTATGGCAAATTTAGGAAAATCCGGCAGTGCTTTTCTCACTTCCTCATTTATTTTCAGTTCATCGTTCCCTTCCTTGACTTTTTTCAAAAGTTCATAATACCTTTGGGCTCTTGCAATAGAATTTACGGTAAGCAGTCCTTCATATGTCCTTCCCTTACCATTCTGCATACCGAATTTTGAATAAGACTGGTTCAAAATTACATCTAAAACCTTCCTCATATGCGTTTCCGTATCAAATACAGCATCATCCGCATCCTTATCTTTTGGTCCTAAGTTTTCCACCATAAAACCAAGGACTGCCTCATCATGGATTGCTTCCTTTATGGTATAACTATGCAGACAGCTACCATATAATTGTTCTGTAGTCTGTGGCAGATCTCCCTTTTGTTCATAACTATTTTCATCAAAAATAGGTGTTCCGGTAAAACCGTACCACAAGGAATTACCAAAAAATCTTTCCAGCTTTCTTTTTGTATCGGGTGTCACTGCCCTATGGCATTCATCGACGACAAAAGCGACTTTAAGATTTTTTATCTTTTCATACTCTTTTGTTCCTTCTTTTAACCGCCTGTCAATCATGATCTGCATTTTCTGTCTTGTAGTGACTATCATCTGGCGGTTGCCATCTGTCAATCTTTTGATCAGAGTATCCACATAATCGGTATCATCCACATCTATCGTATCATTATCCGCATAGGACTGGAAAGCCATCTTCGTCTGGGTATCCAGATCTTTTCTGTCTATCAGGAAAATAGTCTTTTCAATAGATGGAATATCCATCAGAAGATTTCTTGTTGCCTTATAGGAAGTCATGGTCTTGCCCGAACCGGTTGTATGCCAGATAAATCCAGATTTCCCCTGCTTGGAAGCTGCACGCATCGCTTCTATGGCATGAATCTGGTATGGCCGCAGAATGAGTAATTTCTTCTTCTCATTATCAAGAACCGTATACCTTGTCACCATTTCATGGGCTTGGGGTATCTTAAGGACTGCTTTCGCAAAATCAATATAATCACAGACCGGATAATTTTCCTTATCCAACCACCCTGTAATGAATTTTTTGTTAAGCTCGGTATCTCTTGCTGCGGAGAAATATTTTGTATCAACCGCGTTGCTAACTACAAACATTTGAACATTGGAAAAAATCCCATGAAATTTCCCTTCAGAGATATATTTCTTTATCTGCCGATATCCATCCATATAAGAATGTTCTTTGTTTTTAAGCTCAATATGAATCATGGGGATTCCATTGATAAGCAGAGTGACATCAAATCTTCTGTCGCGCGTATCATCCTGCTCATAAGTTTTAAAAGCCTGATACTGATTTATCACTTCATAAACACTCGTCCCACCTGCAATATGTTCATTGTTCATCACAACAAGATGCAATGTCTCATTTCCACGCTGTACATGAACATAGACCTTGCCATTCTCACCCACCTGCCATTTACCTGCATCATAAAATGACGCATGGGAAAGATCGTTCTTTACCTTCGCAAACTCTGATTCAGATAATGGGATATCATTCAATTTTGCCTTATTATTCTGTTCAAGAATATATTTAAAATTGTTCCACAAATCCTCTTCTGTTTTAATATCCGGCCTATATGTCCATTGGGATTCCTCACCGCATAACTGGTCTATCAGCCTTTGTTCAATAATGGATTCTAATTCTGCCATATTTTATCCTTTCTGCGGGAACATGTTTTGCATCATAAATTTTTTAATATCTTTGAGTTCATCACATTTACGTTGGTGAAGAGTGATAAGGTGGTCAAGACTGTCAAAGTATTGACCAATTTTTATTTGTTCATTGATGCTTGGAAGTTTTACATCATATTTGAGCATATCATCAATTTTTAATACGCGATTTCTGCCAGCTCCTCCAGGAGAAGATAACTCTAAATGTTCTCTAAATTTTTTATCAAGCATAACATATTTAAAAAAATGAGGTTTTAAATCAGCACCAAATGAAAATTGTGGAAACCTATGAGAAACAAGTTTTCCCACATCACTCTCATCTGTAATTGCAACTGCATGTTCCCATGCAAAAGTAATATTGAGTATAAATTTATCGGCAGCTACTCTATGCATCTTAGCTGTATCTAATTCTTTACCTGCCTCAACATAACTATGAAATATTCCTTTAGCATGACTTCTAATTCCAATACGCTCATACCCCATATGCGGAGTTTCGACAGGATCTTCATATTTTTCAATAAGTTCCCCCAGCTTACGCTGTTCCCAAGCATCAGTAAATCCGTTAAATCTAATCTCTGGAAATTGCTCACCCTTTTTCGGAAACATTTTTTGCAACATAAATTTTTTTAACTCTGACATCTCATCACATTTACGCTGATGAAGGGCGATAATGCAGTCTAACCTATCAAGGAAAGTGCCAATCTGACTTTGTTCCTCCAATGATGGAACTGCAATTTTTTCTTTAAGAAAATCATCTGCTACAAGATTTGTCATCATTGTTGACGCTTTCGTACAACGTGTCATTATTCTTCCCATAACACCTTCGTTGTTGATTATGTATTTCCAAAACAGCAAATCATAATCAGCAATAGGTCTGAAAACGTCGAAAACGTGCGATACAATGCCATCTCCAATGGTGTTCTCAACAAATCTGCCATGAGCGTAATTCTTGCTTTTATTACCCTCGAAAGCAATATCTCCAAGTCGCATTACGTTGTAAGTCCTCATATAATCATCACTGGATTTCTTTGCATCTTCTTTGAAATACATATTAGCAACAGAAATAATTTTGTCTGTTCCGAAGCTCAAATCATTCTTTTCGGACACTTTCACATACTGTTTTGAAAACTCTCGCAGTTCCCAAGGCTCAGTAAATCCTTTAAATCTTATATTAGGTGTATTCAACATAAATTACACCTCCTCCAGTACTTTGATAAATTCACTAATTGCTTCTCTTGCTGAATCGTTATTAAAACTCAAATCCTTCATCATATCAAGTAATGTTTCATTTTCTTCTTTGATTGCCTTATCTGTCTCCCTAATATTTTGTACAAGCGACTTCAGATCAATCTCTGGTTCTTCTTCCGCAGTGTCAACATATCTGGGTATATTCAGATTATAATCATTGGCAACAATATCATCGTACAAAGCAAGGTACGCCTCTTTTTCTACCGTTTGTCTGTTATTATATAATTCCAACACACGGTCAATATGTTCTTTCTGCATCACATTCTGTTTCTTTTCTTTTACAAAGAGCTTTGATGCATCAATAAATAATACATCTCTTCCTTCACGATGCTTCTTGAGTACAACAATGCAAGTAGGGATTGATGTATTGTAGAACATGTTGGAGGGAAGACCGATCACCGCATATATGGAACCATTTTGCAATAAAATTTCCCTTATTGTACCTTCAGCAGCACCCCTGAATAAAACACCATGCGGCAATACGATTGCCATAGTGCCCGTCTGTTTCAAGTGGTAAAATCCGTGTAACAAAAAGGCATAGTCCGCTTTTGACTTTGGCGCCAGTTTACCGCCATAATCCATAAATCTTTCATCCTGTTTAAACCCTTCCGCCGCTGACCAATTAGCTGAATAAGGTGGATTCATGGTAACAACATCAAACCCTGTCTCTTCATCTGTAGGCCAATCTGCGTCTAAAGTATCACCATTTCTTAAATGCTGATTCTCAGGCAGTACTCCGTGCAAGAACATATTCATTCTCGCAAGATTGTAGGTTGACGGCATAAGTTCCTGTCCATAGTACTTAATGTAATCCGGTTCTGCTGAGTAGTTTCTGCAGCTAAGCATAAGTGAAGCTGAACCCATACATGGGTCATATACCTGAAGCCCTTTCTTATTCTCCTGCCCTGTCATTGCAATCCGGCAAAGAATCTGCGCCGGTCCATGCGGAGTATAGAATTCTCCAGCTTTCTTGCCGGTCTCGGAAGCAAACTGTCCGATCAGGTACTCATACGCATTGCCGAGTACATCTCCCTCTGTATGTATCAAATCAGCACCATCCAACACCTTAATTACTTCTGCTACAGTGGCACTTTGTTTTTGATCTCCTGTACCGAGACGGTTCGAGTATAAGTCAACATCTGCAAAAAGTCCATTGAACAGTTCATCCGACTCCTCTATTCGGTTAAATGCAGCCTGTAATTTTTCCCGGTTAAAGCAGTTATTTTTTGCATCACGAAGTATGCTTACATATGTCATATCGGAATCCAGGGTGTAATGAAGAGATTCCTTGAGTTCTTCCAGTAACTCAGCGGCATCATCACTTCCCATAACCTCTTCATACGCCGTCTGTGCTTCCTCTAAATTGTCCGGCATACTATCATTCATCAAATCATATGCCTTGGTTAAATAGGAATCAGATAAATATTTATAAAATACCAGCCCCAGTAAATAAGTCTTGTATTCATTTGCATCCATCTTGCCTCTAAGAACATCTGCTCCGCTCCATAAAACCTGTAATAAATCTTTGCTCTCTGCCATTTCGTTGATTCTCCTATGTTTTTACCTTGTTTTGCTTCCAAGTCTGTTCTGTATCTTATTTGGATTTTTTCTGTTATGCCTCGTCAAATGTTATTTCCTCTTGATTCTTATTATAAAGTGTCAATCTGTTTTCAAGATTGATTTCATTTACAATCCAGCCTCTTAAAGTGCATGCTGTAATAAAATCCTGTATTCTATTAACACCATTAATTTCCCGGAGTGTGACGACAACCCCAAAATTTATATTTGAAGTCATAGAAGTAGTCAACCGTTCTTTGGAGACAATGGATATGCCCCATAATCTCTCATCATAAGAATTCAACGCTCTATTCTTTTTCAGAATCTTAGATATAAACTTTGTATTTTCCCATTTTCGGAAATCCTTACGCGACTGACGTTCGCTGGCAGCATGTCCCACCTCATCTTGGATATTTTCATTGATATCAACAATCTCACCATTCCCGTTCACGCGTCCAAACTTCAAAGATAATTCCCTTGATGTATAATCTACTCCTTGCACTCTGGAACACTGCGGAAAATAGCACATCGTTGCCCTTGCAATAAATGGGTATTTATTATCAGAATCTCGCGGAACCGGTATCGAATAATTCGAAGTAATGTATGAACTTGCCGTACCATACAAAACAAATCTTATTTCTCTGTTATCCGACTCCAGAATGTCTGATATTTTGATTGGAACAATACCATAGCCGATCTGATTCTGGATTCTATATGTAGACGTCTTAAATTCCCACCCTGCCGCCGAATCTATAATCAATGCCTTTGCTACTTCTCTGGAAAATCCCATAATATCAATTAAAAACGAGAGTTTTCTCGCAATCCAAGGAGCCGCGAACGATGTCCCGTATACTTCTTCTATATCTTTGGAGGAACATGCTCTTATACGCTCACCTTCCTCATAATCTCCCCCGTAATAAGATACATCCGGTTTGTTAAAAAAGGATAAAATTGTTCCTTTTCTGGTATAAGAAGCAGGTAGTCCATTGCGTTTTACTGAATTAACAACTACTGCATTCAAAGAATCTGCCGGAGAGCCAACGCGCAGCATGCCCTCTTTTTCATTGCGATTATCATTTGTTCCCGATACAACAAAAATAATATTTTTACTTGCTTGTAGTTCGTCCAATGCGGAACCATCATATGAGATAAAGTTTTTCGATACTTCATCGTCTGTCCCAAGTGATAAATTCCATACATGAATATCAGGATTATCATTTACTATCTTTCTGATTTTATTTACTAACCGCGGAACTGAAATTCTATCAACACACACACCAAAGTGGCGCACCTTAAATCTGCCACAGCCATCATCAAGCCAGGGATTCAGACTAGGTCCATCCACAATGATAGATGTTACCTCTGTACCGTGATCACGAGAAACATCTCTTCCGCCAATGGGTTCAAATTCATCAAGGTAGTCCGTATTCTCAACCCATTCAGAAAAATAAACTCCTTCATCAAATAAATTATCAATAACACCTATCGTAGGTTCATTTGATGGTTTGGGAATAGCTCTTTCATACCTTTGTTTCGATTGATCAAAAGCCTCCAATGTTATTTGAGATAAGTCCGAAGAAATCATCGAAATCATATACGGAACCCTATCCTGAAGAATCTGATACAGGTCCCGGTTTACCGAAATAGTATCCTTCCCATAAAATGTATACGGATACTGATACCGGTCTATTTTAAGTTTTTCCAACATTTCAGACAATGAGCATTCTGTCTGAAAAAATGTCAACAAAAAAGATTCCTTATTTGTATCCGCAGTTACATTAGGAACTGACAAGGATTCCACTACAGAACAATCAACAATCATATTGCGGATAGATTCTTTTTTGGAATATCCTTCATAATCCAGATCATTCTTTTTTTCTTTTGATTCGTTAAAGTTTTCTGGTACTGCTCTGCCACCCAATTTCTCTACTAAAAATCTCTTTGTCTCATCCAGTTTCTCAAGTGTTTTATTGATTGTGTTCTCATCCACATAATATGTGATAATATGATTTTCCTGTCCCTCTGGAGCATCCGAGAAACGAGCCCCCACTACAATGTCATTCGTCTTTTTTCCGCTTGGCCTGAGCAATTCACTTATTCTTTTAGACTTTGCAATAATGTCATTGTAATTAACGTCAATTAAGTAACCCTTCAAATATTTATGAGTTGATTCATAATATCTGACAATTGCTCTCAAATTTTCTTGTAATTGTTCAATCTTCCGGACATCTGTTTCTCCGTTTTTTCGAAGGTTTACCAAAATAGGGGCACCAGTTCGCTTCCCATGATTATACCGAACCTTTACTTCAAGCAAATTATTCATCAGACAGTTCCTCCCTTGAGTTTGCGTGACACGCTGCTTTTAGGAACTCGGGCAAGAATCTCTATCTCTCTTGTGGTAAATCCCTGCTCGGAAAGATTCTGAATATCTACATTCTTCGGATTACCGTTTAAAGCAAGATAGATTTTTCTTAAGTAATCGTATTTGCTCGTCTCATCACTAAAGGCAATAGAAGTTTTTATAATCTGCTTCATATCTCCGGGATATGGAATCTCTGGCAGCCTGTTTAATATTTTATTGAACAATCTCAAATCCTGACTCGAATTAACGGCCTTCTTTATGCTGGACGTCAACATGGCATCTGCAATCTCAATAAGGTCTTCTTTTGAATATCTGTCAAATGAAACAACTGCGTCAAATCTTCTTGATAACGCCTTGTCAAAGCTTTCAAACAAATTTGTCGTAGCAATCACTACGATCTGATCGCTCAAAGTGTCCAATTCTCTTAAAAAGGTTGATGTCACTCTGCTCATCTCGCGAAGATCATTTGCACTGCTCCTGTTTAAAACTAAGGCATCCAATTCATCAAATATAACAATAACCTTGCCATACATTAAATGATTTATCTCATCAAATAATCTGGCTACATTCTTTGAGGTTTCTCCTAATCTGCTGTCAATCAGTTGTTCCAAATGTACCGAAAGAATATCTCTTTCAAGTAAACGGGCTATTTGAAAAGCAGACTCAGTTTTTCCTGTACCCGGTGCCCCATAAAAGAGGAATTTAGACATACCGGTCTTGTTCTTGATTGCCCGTGCAATCCCAATAACATCTTCCTCAATGATATTGGGAAGCATGAGGGGATTAGATGAGTATTCGAGTTTCTCCAGAAACTGAAGATTACGATAATTGGCTTGCGGTATATAAACATTTGCATTTGAAATCAAATCCATCAAGTACTGTGCCACCTCATAATCACCGTTGGCATCAAACTCTCTGGCTATTTCAGACACTTCCGAAACAAAAGCTGCATTATTCTGTTCAGTGTGATATTTCACAAGATTGATAATGTTTTGTTTCTTCATGGCACAATCCCTCCATACGCTCTCTTCGTACTTTTATTATAAGTATATGTGGGACATATGTCAATTATTTTGGGACAGTATTTTAAAATTAATTCGTTTTTTACGTCCTATTGCTCCCTCAATTTCAACACCATCAGATAATCTTCATCCTGCTCCTTTACCACCTGAAAACCCAGTTTTTGATACATCTGATATGCGTAATTATCTTTATTCACACTAAGGGAAGTCTTTTCATATCCGTTGGATTTTAACAGTGCAATCATTTCCTGCATCAGCTTACTGCCAATCCCCTGCTGCCGAAAATCCTTTTTTACCGAAATGGCAAATTCCGGTGTGTGATTATCTATGTTGCCATATCCCTTTATTTCCCCAGCCAATATTCGAGTCCATACTGCTCCAATTATATGTCCATAGCTTTCCGCCACCAGGCACAGATCATCCGGCTGTCCAAAATCTGCAATATACACTGCAAGCTCCGGCTGCTCTATAATCTCCCTTGGCGGACCTACTGCACCTTCTGGAAAATAAATTGCATCATACAAAAAATCTGTCAGTAATGGATATTCCTCCCGTCTGATCGGACGAATTTCTATTTCATCTGCTGCCAGAATCTGTTTCTGAACCTTTTTACTGAAGCTGTGCAAAATGGTATCATAAGCATGGTCAATCATGTTGAACAGCTCTTCATCAGAAAAGTTATCCAGATAAATCGTGTTCCAGTAAGGCTGCTGCACCGGCGGGCAATGATATCCCCTCACCACTATACCCGGATATACTTGCCGGTAAAATTGCCCGGCATCTGCCGTACATTTCAATGTGATTTTATAATCTCCCGGATTCGGATAAATCTGCGCAAAGACCTTCCCATTCAGTTTATAGCAGATGGGAATATCTCCAAAAGGATAATCTTCATACGCTTTCCATTTGCTCAGGCAGTACGCCTTAATATCCTCTACCTTCATCCTCTTCTCCCCGTTTACATCTTTTATCTGTTTTTCCAATTTATTATATAATAGTGTCAGTCCCATAACAAGGCATTTAAAAACTACTGAAGAAATGGCTTAACCAAAGAATACATTTTAATGGAATAAATTGAAAAAAAGGACGGAATGCAGTAAAATGTAATCGGCAGTAAAATTTTGGATGCTAAAGACGAGGGGATCTGATGAAGAGTATATATCGGGATATCTTCCGGGCCATTCATGAGGGCAAATGGCTGAGTATCGAGTATCACAACAAAGAGGGGCAGAATACAAAATACTGGATTGGCATCCGGGACTTAAATGTCTCCAAGCGGACGCTCTCAGTGGAGGGTCTGCATCTGGGGAAATATTCCATAGACCAGTTCGAATATATCCTTATTGATTCCATCACTGCATCGCAGGTGGTGGAGGGTTCTTACTGCCCCGTCAATCAGAGACTTGTCAGAGATATCTACCTCAATCCCCACAAATATAATACACTGTTCGACAATACAGCCAATCTGAAAATCCTCAGCTATCTGGAAATGTGCAATCGCATGGACGCCGTACCCTACGCTCAGGATTTTGAACTGGTGCGCTATCTGGACAGAGAGAGCTTCACGGGAGAGTGTTACGAGCTGAATGAGGAACAATTCCGCACCATTGTAAAGAATTTTCAATATAAGACTACAGAGACGGAACAGACAAACGGAAAGCTTCGCCTGCAACAGCTGGCAATGAATGTCCTGAGCATCCATACGCTCAAAGGACTGTATCCGCTGGCATACAGAAGACTGTTTCTGGATGTCAAGAGGAGAGTGCTGCAGCCGGCGGAAGAAATCACTATCTGCACGGAATATACGCTGGACGGAACCAGACAAAATATACGGCGCTATCTGGACGCCGACGATTTTGAGCTTCTGAAAGATTTTGAGGCCAATCAGGAGCAGATCAAGGACTGTGTCACCAGATATAACAGCCAGGTGCAGGGCGTGGATGACATGCCTTATATCATCGGCCTGGGTATGGATATTATTCTGGACCTGCACAAAGAATACAAGGCCATTATTCAGATGTTTCATGAAGACAAGGTGACAATCCCTCTCAAAGCATTTTTTGGAGACCTTTTGAATCGCCCTACCAGAACAAAAGCTTATCCCATCACTCTTATTAATCCACGGGTGAATCTGGATCAGCTTCTCGCCATGCACAATGCCATGAAATATCCGGTGACTTATGTACAGGGACCCCCGGGCACGGGAAAAACCAACACCATTATCAATACCATTGTAACGGCCTTCTTCAACGAAAAGACCGTTTTATTTGCGTCTTACAATAATCATCCCATCAACGGCGTGTTTGAAAAGCTCTCCGGCATGAGATATCGCAGGAATACTATGCCCTTTCCGATTCTCCGTCTCGGCAATATGGACAAGCTGAAAGAAGCACTCCAATACATGAAAGAATTGTATAATCGCACAAAAGATATATCCGTATTTGAAACCACTTTGGACCGCAATAAAGACGACCGTATCGAGAGGACAAAGAAGCTGTCTAACCTTCTGAGAAAATATGAAGAGATTCTTGACCTGAAGGAACGCGGAGAGACATTGAACCGTCTGCTGGAGCATGAAAAGCAACATGGCCAAAGCTTCCAGATGCTGCCCTTTCAGGCTGATTTGAGCGGAAGACAATTGGACCAGATAAATAAAAAACTGCAGGATGCAGGTGAGATAACCGATGAGGATGCAAGGTCCTATCTCGACAATGATATAGAACAACTGAACAAATACCTGTACTACACTTCCGCGCGCTATATCAAAAAATTAGATGAACCCAAAAACAAAGAATTGAAAGATATCATATTGTATCAGGAAGGTGATACGCAGCTAAACAGCTTTAGCCAATACCTGAGCGAGAAGGAAAATATCAAAAAGCTGCTGAGAATTTTCCCGGTAATCGCCACCACCTGTATCTCGGCACATAAGCTTGGGGAGCCGGAGCCCATGTTTGACATGGTGATAATCGACGAGGCAAGCCAGTGTAATACCGCCGTCTCTCTTGTGCCCATTATCCGCGGCGAAAGTCTCATGCTGGTGGGCGATCCTCAGCAGTTAAATCCTGTCATTGTGCTGGATGAAACCGTAAATGAACGACTGAAGAAAAGATATCAGATTTCGGAGGATTATGACTACAGAAAAAATTCCATTTATAAGACCTATCTGGCCTGCGATGCGGTGAGTGACGAAATCCTTTTGCACAACCACTACCGCTGCCATCGAAAGATCATAGATTTTAACAATAGGAAATATTATAACTCCAGACTGAATATTAAGACGCAGAGCGCGGAGAAGGACCCTCTTCTCTATGTTGATGTGCAAAACAGCTCTAGCAACGTAAAGAATACCGCTCCGGCAGAGGTGCAGGAAATCATAAAATATGCCGCCTCATATCAGGATAAGACGATAGGCGTCATCACGCCCTTTGTCAATCAGAAAAATCTCATTGAGGAGGCATTGGAAGCGGCCCGGATCACCAATGTGACCTGCGGGACGGTTCACGCCTTTCAGGGCGATGAGAAGGACATCATTCTGTTCTCCACAGCTATCACTGACCAGACCCATGCGGGAACCTATGAGTGGGTCAAGAACAATAAGGAGCTGATCAATGTGGCGACGTCCAGAGCAAAAGACAAACTGGTTGTGCTCTCCAGCTCTCAAAATCTGAATCGCCTGTACCAAAAAGACGGCGATGACGATCTGTACGAACTGATTCAATATGTGAAATCCAACGGCCGGTGTCAGGTGACTCAAAAGACGGTGAATTCCAGAGCTCTGGGCGTAAAACCTTTCAGCACCGCCACGGAGGAAGCCTTCCTGCAGAACCTGAATCACGCTCTGGAAAATATCTGGCTGTCCCAGAGCCGTTTTACCGTGCATAAAGAGGTCGCCATCTCCCATGTGTTTCAGGATAATTTTGACTATAACGATCTGTTTTACAGCGGCCGTTTTGACTTCGTTGTCTATGAACAGATGCAGCAGCAGGAAATCCCCGTGCTGGCCATTGAGCTCGACGGAAAAGAACATTTTTCGGATGAGATCGTCATGCAGCGCGACCGCAAGAAAAACGAAATCTGCCAGGCTCATAATCTACAGATTATCCGGGTGGAAAATTCCTATGCCAGACGATACAATCACATCAAAAACATTCTGATCAGCTATTTCTCTGTTCGCCATTAAATATGCTGTCCAATGTCTCCAGCAGTTTGGGGATATCGATAGGCTTCGCAATATGGCCGTTCATACCGCACTTTAACGCCTCCTGCTTATCTTCCTCAAAGGCGTTGGCCGTCATGGCGATAATCGGTATGGAGGCCAATTTTTCATTTTCCAGACTGCGGATTGCCGCGGTCGCCTCATAGCCGTTCATCACCGGCATCTGAACATCCATGAGCACCAGCTCATAATATCCCGGCTCAGAATTTTTCACCATATCCACAGCAATCTGTCCGTTCCCCGCAACCTCTGTGGTAAATCCTGCATCGCCTAAAATTGCCGTGGCAATCTCCTGATTCAAATCGATATCCTCAGCCAACAAAATATGTCCCTTGCGGGATTCTTTCGTCTGTTGGACTACCTTTTCTTCGCTTGCTTCATCAGCTTTTAATACTGATTGGAGACAGTTTCTCAGCTCTGACAAGAACAGCGGTTTACTGCAGAATGCCGTCACGCCGGCTTCCTTTGCCTCCTCCTCGATATCGGACCAGTCATATGCCGTCAATACGATAACCGGCACATTCTGCCCCGTCTCCTTGCGGATTCTCCGCGTGACCTCAACACCATTCATATCCGGCAGCAGCCAATCCACAATATAGACAGAATAATCGTCGCTGCGCATCACCGCCTGATGAGTGCGCAATACCGCTTCCTTTCCCGACAGCGTCCACTCGGCGCGCATTCCCAGCTGCCCCAGCATATAAGACACACTGTCGCAGGTATTGAAATCATCATCCACCACCAATGCCCTGCAATCTTTCAGCTCCGGTATCTCCTGCGCTTCCTTCTCCTCAGCATCCAGACGGAAAGTAAACAGAACCGTAAATTCCGTTCCAACACCCTGCTCACTCTTTACCGAGATGGTACCGTTCATCATATCCACAATATTTTTGGTAATCGCCATTCCCAGACCGGTTCCCTGAATCCCGCTGATCGTGGCAGTTTGCTCTCTCTCAAAGGGCTCAAAAATATGTTCCAGGAATTCCTGACTCATACCCATTCCGGTATCCTTGATAGAGAATTCATAAGATGCATATCCCGTCGGCGCCCCGGCTTTTTCCGTGATCCGCATGCTGACAACACCCCCGGCAGGCGTATATTTAACGGAATTGCTGAGCAGATTCAGGAGTACCTGATTCAGTCGAAGCTTATCGCAGTATATAGTCTCATCCAGGACATCCACCGTATCCATGTGCAGTTCAAGCTGCTTCTTGTGAATATCCGCCTGTAAGATATTGCGCAGGCCATGCAGAATATCCGGCAGACTGCAGGGCTTCTCATCCAGATGTATCTTGCCGCTCTCGATATGGCTCATATCCAGTATATCATTGATCAGACTTAACAGATGATTGCCGGATGACATAATCTTTTTGAGATATTCCTCCACCTGTTCCTTGCGGTCAATATGGGAGATTGCCAGATTCGTAAAGCCCACAATGGCATTCATGGGAGTGCGGATATCATGCGACATATTGGACAGGAACACACTCTTGGCCTTGCTTGCCCTGTTCGCCTGTAAAAGCGCAGTCTCCAGCAGACTCTTCTGCTCCATCTCATTACGAGTTTCCTCATCCACATTGCGGAAACCCAGGACCACGCCGCGGTTTTCGTCCCATGTCCCGGCGCGCACGGCTTTCATCTGAAAATAAGTGATCTCGCCTTCATAGGAGACGCGGTAATTCAAATAGTACTGGTTCTTTTCCGCCAGCTCCTTCTTTAAGAATTCTACAGAGCAGGCCTGAAGCAGCTCCTCCCTGTCATCCTCATGCACATACTTATTTACGTACTCCGACATACTGTCCTCCAGAGATATTTTGTCCTGAAAGACTGAATTGGAATCATGTGCAGTACTTCCGTCATTTCGGAGCGGAAAGCCCAGCCCCGTGTTCAAATCAAAAAAGCATATTTTGTTATAATCTATAGCCAGAGCCTGAAGCAGCTCCATCTGACGTCTCTCATTCTTCTTTTCCTGCAGCTTCTGAGCAGTACAATCCAACAGAAAGCGCTGATAAATCATCTCTCCGTTTTCCTGCATAAGTTTGATATTGCCTACGACATGCAGAATCTCTCCATTCTTATGCCGCACGCGGTACTCCACGCTGACGCTGTCCCCTTCCTTGCTCAACGTCCTGATACTCTCTTCAAGCTTTTTCCGATCCTCTTTTATGACAGTGCCCGCAATCAGATTAAATCCATCCGCCACCAATTCTTCCTGAGAATCATATCCTAAAATCTTCAATGCCGCCGGATTTACGCTGATTACCCGCGCCCCGTCCACAGTATGGCGCATTACGCCGCAGTCTATCGTGGTAAAAATAGTCTCCAGCGTCTGATTCTTTTTGATGATCTCCTGTTCATAGGCCCGCTCCTGAGTCACATCGATAGCCACACCCACCGTTCCCATGACACTGTTGTCAAGATTGTACAGCGGAGACTTATAGGTCATGAGTGTTCTCAATCCTTCTCCGGTCTTAATAATCTCCTCAGACACAAAGGTTTGCTCCTTACTCATAACCTCCTGCTCTGATTTAATGCAGGCGGGATCATCCTGCTCCACATCCCATATATAAGCGTGGCCGCGTCCTTCCACCTGCTCCTTCGTCTTGTTGACCGTCTTACAGAAGCTGTCGTTCACCTTCTCGTGAATACCATCTTTGTCCTTATACCAGACAAGGTTCGGAATATTGTTGATTGTGGCCTCCAGATAATGACTGGTCTGCCAGAAATCCTTGCTCATTTTATAAGTCTGCTGCCACCTGAGAAAACGGAAACTTACCTCTCCGTCCGACATGGGCATGATCCATATGTCCTGAATATCCGCAAAGTTATCCTCAGCCAAAAGCGCCGTCTGCTCCTGACCGGCAAGCAAAATGAGCTGAGCTTCCTCCCGCTTACCCGATGCCAGAATCCGCACAGCCTCATTTATATCCTTATCCCGCACATCTGCCAGAATCACATCCGCATCCGCCGCCAATGCTCCCTCTGGTCTGTCGCTCTCAGAAAACTCATGTGTAAAATAATCTAACGGGGACATCCCCTTAATAATCTCAAATTCTCTGCACTGACAGCCCACCAGATAAAAATGAGTATGGCAATGGTACATACCTGTTTCCCCCTAATCTTGCTAGTGTTTGCCTAATAATTGTATTCTAACAAGCGTAGGGAATTGTGTCAATATTTTGGATTATTTTGCAATTTTATGATTCTATTTCGCATTTAAAAAGGTCTCCGCTATGGTATACCAGTCATCTTCCGTCAGTCGGGTGTCGTACTCCAACACTTCATAAAACAGTCCATCCTTCATCCAACAACAACTGGTATAGGTTTTCTCCTGAGATCCTTTCCACATCTGACTTCTCTGGACAGAATAATCTCCCTGTCGGACCTTTTTCTCTTCCTCGGCAGTCAGCTCATAGTCTGTGCCGACGCAGAGAACTTTTTTACTAATATAGTTTATCTCCACATCACCGACACTTCTGGTGCTTACCGGGATTTCCTTCTCATAAAGTTTCTGCTGTTCCTCGAACAAGGATGTGATACTCACATAAATGTCAGACTGTCCCCAATAATCCAAATACGCCGGACTTCCCGATACACCATAAATTACAGTCAGCATCTTTCGATTCTCCAGCGCTTCTCCCTGCGTGCTCACCTTAGACTGATCCTTAATATCACTGTACAGATAGATAAATCCAAAACCAAGTTTCCGGGGCAGCGCAATCTGAAAAGGATTTTCCTGCACAGATGCCGCCTGATACTGGTCGTAGCTGTCATACTGCACAACCTTGCTGGTTTCTATGTGGCTCACCTGCAAGGCATAGCCGCAGCCCGCCGCTCCCAGCAGCAGCACAATGCCTGCCGCAGCCCATCTGATTTTCTGCCTCTTTCGCAATATCTGAAATGGCTCCGTATTCCCCATCACTTTTTGAAGTGCCTGCTCCGAGGGCTTGCATTGCTGAAATGTCGCCTGATACCACTCTCTATTTGTCATCTTCAAAACCTCCCTGTAATTTCTGTCTGAGCAGATTCCGGGCTCTCATAAGCCGGGTTTGTATGGCACTTTCCTTACACTGTAAGATGTCCGCAATCTCTTTGACACTGTATTCTTCATAATAATACAGATAGATGCTGACACGATATTTGACAGGAAGCGCCATCACCGCCAGATAGAGAGCATTACAGTCTTGGAGAAGCCGTTCTTCAACCTCCGCTCTTTTGTCGGTCAACTGTTCCCACTCATATTCTTCCAGCTCCTGCCTCCTGCTTCGCCAGAACGTCCGAAAGAGACTGTGACATTCATTCACTGTGACCCTGATCAGCCATCGTTTCCTCTCCTCGGCTATCGCAAACTCTTTTTTACAGCGATACAGCTTCAGAAATACATTCTGCATGATATCTTCCGCATCTTCTCTGTTTGCACAGTGGTGAAAAGCAATCCGATAAACCATATCCGCATATTCCAATACAGCCGATACATACTCCTTCTCAGACATGTACTTTCCTCCATTATTTCATCCTGAAGATGATTCCCGGGAACATCTTCTATATGGAAAACGCATCAGAGGTTTAAAAAATCACAAAAAAATGTAAAATCCGTAAAATTTTTATCGGTAACACGTCACGGACATATTGCTTCCGCCCGCCTCCGCCGCGAGCAGCAAAGGAAATCCCTTCGCCTGAATATCCTGAAACACAAACTCCGGTCCGTCGCTTTGAAATCCAAATACGGCGCCATTCACAAAAAGCGCCACTTTCTGTTGATTGCTGTAAACTGTGATCCGGTACAAGCCGTCAGACTGTCTCTGCAGGCTCCCGGCATGGACATAGACAAAGGGCCGACTGCTCCAGCGGGCTCTTTGAAGATAATAGGCGGCAGATGGACAGCCGTCTGAAGAAAATAAGGTCTCCCCGGAGATACAATTCTCCGAAATACAATTTTCGAAACGATTATCGCCCGCAATCAGCAATAGCCCCGCCCTGTCACAATAGCTCTGCAGTATCAGAGATTCCTCCAAAGACACCCCTGTAATATCTCCCAGAACCAGGATATTCGCCCCCATCCCTGCCAGCCGCATTAATCGGCGTTCAATCTGCTCCCAAAAGAATTCTTCCCCTCCGTCTCTGAAAGCACGCACATCTTCATAATACACGGGCTTTGGAACAAAGGGGCGGCCGTTTAACAGGCTGCCCTTTCCCGACACCAGTGTCAGTTCTCGTACAGGAAAAGGCATACAGACCAGTCGCTCTCGTTCTGTTCCATATCTTCTATATATTTCCAGTCGATATAAATAGGGATTTTCCCCTCCATCCCACAGATGAGGATGCTGTAGCTGGATGATACAGGGATCTTCCTCCCCGGCGGGATGGAGTGCATAGAAAGCCAGCTCTCCCTCGGCGTCCCACAGATAAATCAGGAAACCGTCTATATTTTTTTCATACAAAGCAGGCAGGGACAACTCCACAACCGCCCTGCCGTTTTTTATTTCCATCTCTATTTTTAATCCTTGTAAATTACATATCTGCACTTGCACTTCCATCCGCTTCTCCACTCTGCTCTGCTTAAGACTCCGCTGTTTGCGTTATTTATGGTATTTGCGTCATTTGTGCTGTTCACGCAGGATGGCCGCATTTTCCTCCACCACCCGTTTGGTCAACGGATAAAACGTCTGCATGATGAAAAATACAATCAGATAACAGATGCCCGGCACCAATGTGGCCACTGTATAAATACGATTGGTCACCTCCACCGTCTGGGAAGTCGCCTCGGACGCATACCCGATAGCCGTCAGAGTAAAGCCGCCCACGCCGCCGGCCAGCGCCTGTCCCAGCTTTCTGGCAAAGGAATAGATGGCGTACACCGTTCCGTCCTCCCGCTTTCCGGTCTGCACCTCCTGATGGTCAATGATGTCCGTGATATAGGCCCAGATAATCATATTGAACAGTCCCACGCCCATAGTTGCCAAAAAGAACAGCACCATATATAGGACAATATGATGAATACGCAGGAAAAAGATAATCAGGTATACAATGCCCGCAAACAGCATTCCCGCCGCACCGGCCTCCTTTTTACCAAACTTTACCGCAATCCTGGACACGAAGGGCGCAAGCACCAGCATACCGCCCATACTGACAAAATTTAATGCAGCGATGGCCTTAGCGTTTCGGAAATAATCCAGAAACAGATAATTGTTCATGGCCTGTCCGATCAGGGTCGCCAGAAGCAGTACCAGCGCAGCCCCCACCAGCGCAAACAATGGCCTGTTGCGCAAAAGGCTTTTTACCAGCTCACCGGCTGACTCCCTCTGACCTTTTCCCTTCGGTTCAAAATGCACGCGCTCCACACAGAGATAATAACAAAGAAGATAACAAATGATGGCACAGACGCCGAAAATTGCCGCCATGGCGGTGAGACGCAGGGGATTCACAATCTGATTGCCCGCCTCATCTTCCCCATACACCAGAAGCGGCCCCAATGTGCCGATAACCAGACTGGCCAGACTGGCGCCCACGCTGCGGAAGGTGGACAGAGAGGCACGATCTCCCGCCTCTGGGCTGATAACGGAGGCCATAGAACCATAGGGAATATTGATGGCTGTGTAGCAAAAGCTGCCCCACAGAAGATAAGTAATTACCACGTAAGTCATTTTTGCCCCATAGGGCCAGTCCCGCACAAAAAATCCATACATCAAAGTACTTGCAATTGCCACCGGCACACACATACGCCGGATCCACGGGCGGAAACGTCCGTCCTTTGCCGGTTTCATGCTGTCAACGATACGGCCCATGGTCACATCCGTGAAGGCGTCCACCACCCGGGCCCCCAGAAACAACATGCCCACCACAGCTCCCTTGATACCCAGCACCTTCGTATAAAATATCATGAGATAAGTGCTTGCAAAAATAAAGCTGAAATCGTTTCCGAAATCGCCAAACATATAGCCAATCTTGTCCTTGATACCAAAGGGACGCGTATTCGTATTGTCCTTTACATTCTGTTCCATGCCGCCTCTTTTCCGTGCTTGTACACCTGTGGATTTACCCATAAGCTTTCCAAAAGAGACGATTTTTATACAAATTTTAAAGTTGTGTCGTCAACAATACATATCGATATGTATTCTCGGCCAGACCCGAAAAAGAACTCTCCATACCCTCGTCCTTGGGCACCACTGCTCCCGTTAAACTGCCCTGACGTTCCTTCAGTTCTTTCTGAATACTGGTTGAGAGCATGAAATCTACTCTCGAATGTTTTTTGTCTGAGCCCATATACAATAAAATGTACTCCTTGGACTTTCTGCGGGTATGTGAAATCCGAAGACTCTCCGGCAATGTGTGACCGCTGCCGATTTGCAGATTGCCATAATTGGGAATCGCCGTGCAAAATCCCACCAGTCGGCTCTCCCGGTAGACCAGCTTCACCAGTTTCAAATCCAGCATGGATTTCCAACCGGAAAACAATGCAAGAAACTGCTCTTCGGTAATCTCCTTATAAATAGGAATGTCTTTACAAATTTCTGTCATCAGATGATATATATCTTTCAGACTGCTTTTATATTCCCTTCTCGCGGGACTGCGCAGCTCATACCCTTCCGCCAGTTGCTTCTCCAGACGCTCACTGTACTTGTCGCTCACAGTTACAACCGAATAGACATCAGAAATATATTCTTGCATGACGGAGAAACCTTCCGCCTGCAGGAGTCTGAAATAGTATTCTTTATTATAGGGTTCTGCGGTGTGAGGATTGCCGAAATGATCGATCTTCAGACGATAATTCATCCAAAAAGAGACGTCCACCGGACCAATCAGCCGGGTTCTGCTCCGCTGCTCTGCCAGTTTTGACACCGCCCCCACCAGCCGATGACAAACCTCCTGATTCTCAATGCACTCAAAGAAGCCGAAAAATCCGTAATCGTCTCCCTCATAAAAGCTCGCCATGCAGCGGCCCACCGGCTTCTCCTCCCCGTTGAGCACTAAAATACCCCACACTTCCGCCGTCCCGCTCAGACAATGCTTGTTTCGCAACAGAGCTGCCTCCGTCTGCTTGTCACACATGCGCTCCTTTTTCGTATATAATTGATCCGGGAAATCTACAAACTTTTTGATATAGTTCTCTTCTCCCTGAAAAATGACAACTCTCAAATTCATGCTTATACCTCCCGCTTTTGCCCACACTCTCCTTTGTATTGTAATCTTTTTGAGAGGTCTTGTAAACAGTCTTGTCAATTCCCGAAACAGCGCAAGGGCAGTTATGAACCTGTATAGGTTTGTAACTGCTCTTGCGCTGTTTCATATAAACTTTTTACACTTGACAAAACTACTGTATACCTTTAAAATATGAGCTATAAAGAAATGAGTTTTTCGACCGTACAGCTATTGCTCAAGCGGCTTGCTCGTTTCTTTTTTTGTTCTTAAAATATCATACAGATACAGTTTCCCGTCATTTGCATGACGCACCAGTATTCTTGCCTTAAAAACATTATAGCTGACCAACTCGCCTGCATTATCATAAACAGGTATTGCAAAACGTGTATCATACCGGTACCAGCCCCATTTTGCATCTGTGTTATGTTTTTGTGCATAATTCTCTGCAAAAGTTTTATTTGTGGCAATTTCAATCATCTCCCTGATAATGCTTGAAGAATTTGCCTTTGCATACATATTTGCGCCTCTTAACTCCTTTGTATCTTTGGAATGCGCAAACTCGTCAGGAAAATCCGCACCTATGTATACCACATCTGATGTTTCCGTAATCTCAGCACATTCCCCGATATATTCTTTTAAACAATCCTCAACAATGTTCCAGTCCACACTTCGCCTTCCCTTGAAACGCAGATCATTGATGACTACAATGCTTTTATCATCAGCATCCTTTATAATATCAACTTTCTTATCCGCTCCTTATAAAATCGCATTTTATCAAAATGTGTAACGGTTACATTGTATCATGTCAGCCTGTATAATTCTATTTAAAAGTCCATAAAAATTTTGTACGCCGCACTCAGAAGAACCGCAACCCTCCGTAGAGAAACATTGAAAGAAAAGTATAGGGCATGTTATAATGCGGACTATAAGAAAGAACATCTCGATGATTTATGGAGGAAACAGGGGATGATGATCACATATCTGGGGCATAGTGGTTTTCTGGTGGAGTTTCGTCGTTGTTATTGTATTTTTGATTATTATGTGGGAGAGCTTCCCTGTCTGAATACTGAGAAACCGGTGTTTGTCTTTGTGAGCCATGCCCATGCAGATCATTATAATCCGGAGATTTTTGCATTGCTGCACAGGCAGGGTATGACAGAGATTGCGGCCGTACTTTCCAAAGATATCCCGCCACGGCGCAGACCGGAAGAGGTTCCTGTCCACATCGTCACTTTCCATCAAAGCTATGAGCTCTCCTGTGATATCTGCATTCATACTCTGCATTCTACAGACAGAGGAGTTGCCTATCTGCTAAAACATGACGGTTGTGTCATATATCATGCCGGAGATTTAAATGACTGGAGCTTCGATCAGACCTGTCCGCAGTATCAGGAACAGCATAACCGGCAGATGGCAGGCAGTTACCGCCATGAGATTGATCTTCTGAGAGAGCAGCTTGGCGACACATCTGTGGATGCTGCCTTTCTGCCTCTGGATCCAAGACTCGGCACAAATTATGCCAATGGATTCCTTTATTTTCTGAAAAAAATTCGTGTAAAAAAGGTCTATCCCATGCATTACTGGGACAGACCTGATATAGTTTCACAGTTTTTGCGGGAATACCCTCAATATGGGGATATCATAGAGAGCTCTCCTGCAACCGCTGCTCTCTAGCCTCCTCCACATACACTTGCGCATTGTGGAGATTGCCCGCAAGCTCCTCATCAGTAACACTGCGCTTTATCTTGGCAGGACTTCCCAGAACCAGCGAATTGTCCGGTATCTGCATGCCCTGCGTCACCAGCGCTCCGGCTCCCACAATACAGTTTTTGCCGATATGCGCTCCGTTCATAATGATTGCTCCCATGCCTACCAGAGAGTTGTCACCAATCGTACATCCGTGGACGATGGCCCCGTGTCCCACTGTGACATTCTCCCCTATTACCACAGAATGCCCGCTGTCCAGATGCACTACCGCATTGTCCTGGATATTGCTGCCCCTGCCAATCACCACAGAGCCTCTGTCGCCGCGCACAGTGGCATTATACCAGATACCCACATCCTCCCCCAGCGTCACATCGCCCAGCACCACTGCGCCGGGTGCGATAAAAGCCGTCTCATGAACCTGTTTGCCTGTCGTATTCTTTGTCATATTCTTTATCATATTTTTTATCATATCCTCTTCCATATTTACTCTCGTTTTCGCAGGCCAGACATCCCAGCCGGGGAAAAAGCTTCCTCGCCAGCCAGTACAGCAACCCACCCAGTATACCGCCTGTAAAGTTCAAGATAATATCATCGATATCCACAGATCTCCCGATAAAGAGCTGGCAAAATTCGATGAATATGGGCAGACATAAGGACATCCATGCCACTTTAAAAAAGGATTGATACTGTCTCCAGAGCAGCGGCAGACCAAATCCCCAGGGCACAAACATCACAATATTGCCCGCTATGTTCACCCAGATTGCGTCCGCGCTGGCTCCGTATTTCAGATAATTCCTGATGGTGTGGAAGGGAATCAGATTGACACCCAGTCTTTGTTTCCAGCGAATCCATGCATGCATAGGACTGCTCGCCCTTAACGCCTCCAATCCATTCTGAAAGGTCAGATTCAGCAAGCCGAACATGAACAGCACAAACACAGCCAGCACGAGCTCTCTGACAGGATTTTTCTCTCTTCTCCCCGTCCGCAGCCAGACCATTCTCCCCACACAGTACAGCGGCAGGAACCATAATATGATTCGTAATAAATCAGATATATATAAGGACATTTTGTCACCGTTCCCCGTCTCTGACTATTCTTTCCAATGCAGCCTGTGGAGCTCCCCCTCCCGCTGCATGCTTTTAAACTGATTCTGGCGCAGGGCTTCATAGAGTACGATTGCCACGGAATTGGACAGATTCAGCGAGCGGATTTCCGGCAGCATAGGGATACGGATACAATCCTCTGAATGCTCCACCAGAATCTCTTCGGGAATCCCGGCGCTCTCCTTGCCGAACATGATAAAATCGTCCTCTCCGAACTCAACTTCCGTATAAGCGCGTTTCGCCTTTGTCGTAGCCATCCACAGCCTGGCTCCCGGGTGTTTCTCGTATTCCAGTAAAAATTCCGGATAATTCATATAACGGCTCACGGAAAGCTTTTCCCAGTAATCCATCCCTGCCCGCCGGATTTCCTTCTCGTTCAGCCGAAAGCCCAGCGGCTCAATCAAATGCAGACTTGTGCCTGTCGCGACACAAGTCCGCCCGATATTTCCCGTATTTGCCGGAATCTCCGGCTGATGTAACACTATGTGCATAGATAATTAACCCTTTTCCGCCCGTAACTTATTGATAAAGCGCTCCAGCCTGCCGATGGCAACCTTCAGATTCTCCAGAGAATAGGCATAAGAAATTCTCACAAATCCCTCGCCGCTGTCTCCGAAAGCAGTGCCGGGAACCACGGCCACCCGCTCCTCTTCCAAAAACCGCTGAGCAAACTCATCGCTGGTCATGCCAAACTCTCCGATATAAGGGAATACATAGAAAGCACCATAGGGCTCAAAACACTGAAGCCCCATCTCGCGGAAAGCATTCATAAGATAGCGTCTGCGCTGATTGTAAGCCACGCGCATCTCCTCTATGTCCGAGTCTCCGTTTTTCAAGGCTTCCACGGCAGCATACTGGCTGGTGGTGGGAGCGCACATGATGGCAAACTGATGAATCTTAGTCATCTGCCCAATGATAGCAGCAGGGCCGCAGGCATAGCCTAGTCTCCATCCCGTCATGGCATAGGCCTTAGAAAATCCATTAATCAAAATAGTCCTCTCCTGCATTCCGGGGAGGCTGGCAATGGACACATGCTTTTCTTTATAGGACAGTTCTGCATAAATCTCATCAGATATGACAAATATGTCATGTTTTAAGATAACCTCAGCAATGGCCTCCAAATCCTTCCGCTCCATGATAGCTCCGGTGGGATTGTTGGGAAATGGCAGGATCAACACCTTGGTCTTATCTGTGATTGCATCCTCCAGCTCCTGCGCCGTGAGACGAAATTCATTTTCCTCCTTGAGATCAATAATCACCGGTGTGGCCCCCGCGAGAATCGCGCAGGGCTCGTAGGACACATAGCTGGGCTGAGGAATCAAGACCTCCTCCCCGGGATTAATCATGGCCCGCAGACCCATGTCGATGGCCTCGGAACCGCCCACAGTGATCAACACCTCCTTGGCCCAGTCGTACTCAATATTATTCTTGCGTTTCATGTAATTGCAAATCTCCTGACGCAGCTCCTTCAGACCTGCGTTAGATGTGTAAAAGGTACGGCCCCTCTCCAATGAATAGATACCCTCGTCCCGAATATGCCAGGGGGTGTCAAAATCGGGCTCGCCCACTCCCAGCGAGATTGCGTCTTTCATCTCACTGACAATGTCAAAAAATTTTCTAATGCCCGAAGGCTTGATTTCTACTACTTTATCTGCTAAAGGATTTCTCATGGCGTAATCATCTCTCTTTCATCTTCCGGCTTCTGTATGAAAATCGTGCCGTGATCTTTGTATTTTTTCAGGATAAAATGCGTTGCTGTGGAGAGCACCTGCTCCAACGGCGCCAGCTTATCTGACACAAAAGAGGAAACCTCCCGCAGAGTCTTCCCCTCCAGAATGACCATCAGATCAAACCCGCCGGAAATCAAATAGACACTGCGCACCTCGGGATACCTGTAGATGCGCTCTGCAACATTGTCGAATCCCTGCCCTCTCTGCGGCGTCACACGCACCTCAATCAGTGCAGTCACCTTATCCAGGGAAGTTTTCTCCCAATTGATCAAAGTGTGATAGCCGCAGATCACGCCCTCATCCTCCAGAGCCTGCAGCTCATTCACCACATCAATCTCCTGCACACCCAAAATCACCGCCAGCTCCTTCAGATCAATACGGCTGTTCTTTTCGATAACCGCCAATAATTCTTCTCTCATGTCAAACCTCCATACCACCCGCTGCAACGGGTGCTCCACAATTAATTTTCTGATAAATACTATCCGCGTGAGGACGGTCCAGATAGCGCACTTCATCCTCATTGAGAATCAGTCTGTCATTGCTGTCCGTCACTTTACCGACAATCGCTGCGGGAATCTCCGCCGCTTTCAGTGTACTCACCAATTCCAGACCATCGGTGCATGTCATCAAGAGACATCCTCCCGACAATAGCTCATAGGGATTGATATTACAATGATTGCAGACCTCCACAGTCTCCTGTCTGACAGGCAGCTTTTTTAAATCTATGGTCAGTCCAACGCCTGCGCCTTCCGCCAGCTCCCAGAGGGCGGCCAAAATTCCTCCCTCGGAGACATTCTGCAGGACGCACCCGTTGGACTGCATCGCAACTGCGGCCTCCGGTATAGTGGACAGATATCTGTCAAATCCCGCCGCCGTCTCAGGCAGCCACGCGGGATAACGCTCCCTGAGGCTCACCTCACAGTGCTTTGCCAGAATCGCCGTACCCTCCAGTCCGATCCATTTACTCACAACAATGTCCTGTCCCGGACGGGCAGCCTTTACTGTGTGATACGCCGCCGCAAAATTATCATCCTCCGCCTTGGCCGCGGCCACTCCGTAAGCCGTCACTGTCACAAAGGGTATGTTCACCGCTCCCGTGACTCTTCCCTGAGCCTGCGCAATCTCCATGCCCAGCCTGCCGCAAATTTCCTCCGCCTCAGACATGATGCCTCGTAAAGTATCTTCCTCCGCACAGAGCGGGAGCAGAATACTCAGAGCCGCCGCCAGAGGTTCTCCTCCCCGGGAAGCCAGAATGTTGGCACATCTCTGCAACAGATAAGCGACAGGAAACATACCTTCCTGTACACAGGACAAAATGACATTTCTGTCATTTTTATCCTGACAAGCCCCATCGGATACCCGATTCTGAAACGAAAAAATGGCGCAGTCTTCCCCCAGACCTGCGCCGACAATCACTTCGTCCCGTCTTGTCTTTATCTGTTGTAGTATGAAACGCTTCAGAGCGTTTTCCGTTACTCTGCCAACTTTCATGAATATACCTCATGCCGGTCTCAACAGGCAATCATACATCCCCGTCCTCCACCGCCGGCGGGGGTGTAGTGAGCAACCCGATTACATTTTTCACATGGTCGATGCTGCCTGTACCGATTGCGGCCATAATCTCGTTGTATGCGTTTGCATCCCCGGTGGAAGTGCCCACTGTGGCGCTTCTGGGAGACATCTTATAACTGCTGCTGTTAATCTGCTCGCGGCTCACCTCCACACCGTCCTCCGTGACAACCTTCCAGAGACGGGCCTTGTAGCCGGTGTGCGCGCTCTCCGTGACAATATAACCAATAGGCTTGGAGCTATCTGCATAGATAGCGTCCGTGGTGGGATTGATAACCTCCAGCACCTCGCTCTCATATTTTACCTCATGGCCTGCCGCCCGGGTCTCTTTTCCATAAATGTTAAAGGTTATCCGCTTATTCTTCGTATAACCCTCGATATAAATAGGATAGTCCAGCGTATTTTTAAACCGGAAATCCTTGCCCGCGCTCTCCGCAATGGCCGCATCCGCGGAAGGACTCACATAGGCGACAATCATAGAATGATTGTGGCGCTCCGTCACCTCCAGCTCCGCATTCAGCACCGCGTTATACAGAGTGGTAGACACCTGACAGATACCTCCGCCCAGACTGTCCACAACCTTGCCGTTTAAGTAAGAACCCGCCATATAATAGCCGTTTTTCTCGGTGAAAGGAGCCACTGTCTCATAGGTGGAAAATTCCTCTCCGGGGTACAGCGTCGTCCCGTTAATCAGATTGCAGCCGTTCTCCACATTGGCACATCTGGAAGAACTGGAAGTGCTGTAGGAGGTCGTAAAGCTTGACAGCAAATCCGTAACTTCCGCCAACTCCTCCGCATTTCCCCTCGGCTGAGACGCCACGATGTCCAGCTCAATCTCACAGGGCTTGTGATCCCAATCACCTGTCAGATAATCATAAATCTTGTCGATGGAGCGCTCCACATCCAGAGCCGAACCAATCTGGCCTTCTACCACCTCAAACTGTCCGTCTTCATTTCTTTTCAGGGAAACATTCACGGCCTTCTGATCGTACTTTACACATTTATTGGCCAATACCGAATCGATGGCTTCCACATCAAACTCCAACTCTATGGAAAATATGTAATTTTCATGCTCCAAATCCTTCAACTGCTTGTAGCGCTCGATGACATTGCCCTTTCTGCCCAGCCCAAACGCCTGCTCCGGCAGGTCAGTATTCGCCCATGACACGCCCAGGTCTCCCGCCGTGACAGTCACCTTGTGGCCGCCTGCCGCCTCCAGCGTAATCTCCGTGGACTTTAATTCCTCCACATAGAATTCCACCGCCGCCTTCGCCTCTGTGACAGTCTTGCCGGACAGATTAATCTCCTCTGCATAAACCCCCGACTTGATGGTCTCCTTCCCGGCCGCCTCCGCTTTCACTCCAAAGCTCAGCACAAGCGCCATGAAACATAAAACAAGACTTCCCTTTTTCCACATTGTTTTCATAATACATTCCTCATATCATCCATTTAGACACTATATATCACACTTAAATAAAATTTGAATTAATACACAAAGTATGATAAAGTGGGAATTACCATAGCAAGCACTAAGAGAATGACAATGATAGCGGCCATTCGCTGTTTTGTTTTCTTGTTGTGCATATTAAACATTGCGATTCCTCTTTCCTTTATTTATAATTCATTTGTATCTGATTTACATCTTAAACTTACACCTTTAATCTGAAAGGATATTATATATGAAATTTTATATTTTGGCAAGTTTAATCATATTTTCCATGGTGATTAACCATAATGTGCGCAAGTCCCGCAAAATTCAGGCCACTGAAGAAAAGCGCTATCAGGAAAGGGAACGCCTGGCCAACCAGACCCGCCGCAAACCTCTGGACGGACTGGACTATATCAAAATTCCGTTGGAGCACCTGCCTATGCATCTGTTGGAGGAGGACGAGAAAGTCGCCGAATGCCTCCGCATGATTCAGGAGCTGTCCCAGCATCCCATTGTGAATCTCACCGGCTTTTCCAACACGGATTTAAAATTGGAATACGGCACTGCCAACATCACGGTTCTGACAGAGTATGATCAAAACTATACTCTTTTGGTGAGCACACTCCAGCAGTGGGCGGATTTATTATACCGGGCAGATCAGACAGAAGCGGCTCGTGAAATTCTGGAATTTGCCGTAAATACCCGCACGGATGTCAGCCGCACCTATGATCTGCTCTCCGATATTTATATCAAAAACGGCCAGAGAGACAAAATCCCGGAGCTGATGAACACTGCGGAAAGCCTTAACTCTCTGAACAGAGAAGTGATTCTCCGTCATCTGAGGGAACGAGCTGACGGCTCCGAATCTGATCGATAAACCGGCTTGCCTCGCTTCTGGTAATTCTTTCCACATCTACATTCAAAACTATTCTATGCTGTCTGAGCAGAGAATATAACTGTTCCTTCTGCGCCTTTGTGGCCGGGGTATCTCTTTTTGCCTGATAATACAGGGGCGCAGGGACAAATAAACCTTCGTCCTCTTTCCCGTAAAACAATTCCACCAGCTTTTGATAAAGAATATGTGTGGCTTCGGCATCCTCCAGCGCCCTGTGCGCCCGATGAGGAATCTCATAATAATTACAGAGATAGTCCAGACTCCTGTGCTCTAAATCCGCCAGATATCTGCGGGCAATCCGCAGCGTGTCCAGCGCACACTTCTCAAAGGGCAGCCTCTGATCCACCGCCGCCTTTTTCATAAAAGAAAAGTCAAATAAAATGCTGTGCCCCAGCAGCGGCAGATCCCCCAAAAAGTTCAAAACTTTCGGCAGAACCTCTTCTATATAAGGGGCGTCCTCCAGATCCTCATCCCGAATCCCTGTAAGCTGCACAATCCGCTCCTCCAGCCTGCGTCCCGGATTCACAAAGATGGACAGTCTGTCTGTTGCCTTCCCTTTTTCCACCTTCAGCGCTCCAATCTCAATAATTTTGTCCCGCCGGGGATTCAGCCCCGTGGTCTCCAGATCAATACTGATATAAGTATCTATCATTCCGTAAACCTCTCGTATGATAACTCGCACGATTCAATCACCTGTGTTCCCGCCTCACGGGTCAGCGGGCTGCGGTCGCGATAATCAAACAACACATACCGCATACTTGTATCTGCATGATCTTCACAGCCTGCAGTATCCACACAGGCCGCTATGTCCTCCGGATTCCAGACCGCATACCGGAACGGCTCCAGATGTGTCATCCTGCTCAGCTGTTTCCAGTCATAGCCCTCATAAGCCGGCAGAAATCTGTGCTCCTGCTCCTCCCGCCGATAAAAGGCCCGGATGAACTCCTGCACCTTGGTGCGCTCCCGCAAATCCTCCACAAACTCCGGGCGGCTCTTCAGGTTTTCCCGCAGATACAAATCATAAGTCAACAGCTCTCTATAAACATCCGTGTTGGCGCCGTCCCGCTGCCTTGCAAACTCCAGCAGCACCTGATAGTGATAGGCTCTGGCGGGACTCTCCAAAAAATAGCCTTTCTTCTCATAAAAATCGGCCAATGCTTCATACATGGCAAAAGGATGGTCAAAAGCCCGCTCCAGAAAGCGCAGCGTGTGGGTGAATTGATTGCTGTTGTAATACCGTTCCACCATCTCTTCCACCCGCTTCAGCCGCAGCACTTCCTCGTAGCTCAGCCAATTTGTATAGAGCACCTCATAGGGCGGCTCCTCCAGATAAACAATGCCAAACTCCTCCGCCATCTGTGCCATGGGAGCTCCCTTCAACACCTTCAGAAAACCAAGCTGAAGCTGCTCCGGCCTCATGGCATAGACCCGGTTAAAGGACTCCGCAAAACTCGCGTAATCCTCATAGGGAAGCCCTGCAATCAAATCCAGATGCTGATGAATATTATGCCCCTGGTGAATGGCGGCCACAACGCTCTCCAGCCGCTCCATGTCCGCCCTCCGGCAGATAGCCTGCAGCGTTTCTGAATTAACAGACTGTATGCCAATCTCTAATTGAACCTGCCCCGGGCGCAGTTTATTTAATAAAGCAATCTCTTCCTCCTGCAGAATATCCGCAGAAATCTCAAAATGAAAATTTGTGACGCCATTGTCATGTTCGTATATGTACTGCCAGATTGCCATGGCATGAGAATGATCACAGTTAAAGGTACGGTCTACAAACTTCACCTGTTTTACCCGCTCATCCAGAAAAAACTGCAGCTCCCGCTTCACAATTTCCATATCCCGCAACCGTACCCTTTTGTCGATGGCGGACAGACAATAGCTGCAGCGATAAGGACAGCCCCGGCTGCTCTCGTAATAGATAATCCGATTGGCAAAGGGCGCAAGACCACTCCCGGCATAGAGAAAAGGCAGCGTACCCATATCCAGAAGCTCCCGCTCCGACGTATAGCCCGAAGGCAGACACAATCCGGGAATCTGGTTCAGCTCCTTGCGGGTGTCCACTCCGACATCTATTCCAATATCCACTCCGGCAGCCACATACCACCGCATCAACTCTTTGAATGTGGCCTCGCCCTCGCCTACCATGATTCCCTTTACCTGAGGAAATGTCTTCAGCACCCCGGGGGCATCATAGCTCACCTCCGGGCCGCCCAGCCAGATATCCGTATCAGGCAGGAGCTTTGGCAGCTCCCGAAGCAGCTCCCTGATTCTGTTCCAATTCCAGATATAACAGGAGAATCCCAAGGCATCGGGCTTTTTGTGGTAGATATCCGCCAGAATGTCCTGCAGTTCCTGATTAATGGTATATTCCGCCAAATCAATATGCGGCTGCAGCTCCTCCCCGGCATATGCCCGCAGACTATAGACCGCCGGATTGGAATGAATATATTTGGCATTGACCGCCACCAATAAGAACCGCATAATGCCCCTCCTGTAAATCAATACACATTCCTTTTGATTGTACATGCTTTTCCATAAAAAAGAAATATTCCACGGGGCATTTTAAGAGAATCTTCATAATATACGCAATTATTGTGCATAGCCCAAATAAGACAAGTACGCTGCTTTAAACACTTGATACTTTCTGCGTGTCAGATAAGCCACATACTGATTATTACAAAGCCAGATAAGAGAATGATTGAAGGAATCCACATGCTTCATATTAATAATATAGCTTCTGTGCGTTTGAAAAAAGCAATCTATTCCCTGTAGCTGCCGGAACCAATAATTCATCGAATGAAGCAGTTCATAATCCTCCGACACAGTATGTACAATCACCTTCCTGTTTAAGGTCTCCACCAAAATAATATCCTGTGCCAACACAGAAAAAACGCCTTGTCTGGTCTCCAAAGGTATCCTAATTTCCTCTGCGGCATATAATTGCCGCGCATTCTCGAGCAACTCTCTGCCACTGTGAAATACTGCTATCTTCGGGGATTTGGAATTAGTTTGATTAAAATATGTTTTTAGATATTGGATAATCTGCATATTGCCGTTTACATCGTCTCCGCAAATAAATATGTGCATATCAACCTCTTTTATATAGTGACATTTTACAATAACATCTCAATATTTCTTATATTTTATATAATCTAAAATGAAATAGCAAGTCAAATTAACCAAAAGAGACGTAAAAATGTCGTTTCGTGCATAGCCTATAGAATATTTATTTAAAATACGATATTCTGTAACTGTTACAAATCTTATATATCAATCATCTTAAGAAAGGTAGGAACAAATATGAAAAAACGAAACTTACTTAAAAAAATGCTTTGTAAATCTCTTATAGCAAGTATTTTAATCTCCGCATTTCTCATCGAAGGAACACCTGTATATGCCAATGGTGTTGACGGAGATTTAACTTATGAAGAAGGCGCTGTGGATTATATTCCGGCAGACATGCGACAGCGGGAAGCTGAAAAACTTCAGGCTCTCCGCAGAATGAGGACATCCTATCCCTCTGCAATCAAAATGAGCATCACTGCATTTAAACAGGAGACAAACTGGTACTGCGGCCCCGCAACAGTCAAACAAGTTGTACACCGCATTAATGGAAGCTCCTTGACCCAAAAGGAATACGCCGATTTATTGTCCACTACTACAGACGGAACAAATATGACACTGATACCGAATGTGGTAAACACCTGTATTGATGAACAGTACTATGTGTATTCTTCCATTGGAACACAAGACGAGTGGATGGAAAAGATACGCTCCGGCATATATAATGATAGACCTGCAATTCTGGATATTAATACAGAAGCATTATACAAACAAAAAAAATTTCCTTATAGTACAAAAGGTCACTTTGTAAATACAAGCGGATACTCTGATACAGAGGGTGTTGTGTACATTACTGATCCTCATCCCAGTTATACAGGAACCGCTAAATATTCCCAGGATATTTTGTATAGTGCAAATTCAGCACATTCTAGGAAAGCAATCATATGGTAAGGCGATGCTATATATATCTGCTGTTGATTTGTTTACTATTTATGTGCGGGTGTGCTAAAACCAAAGAAATATCTATCAGACAATCTGGAAACGGTTGGGAGATAACAGATATCAAATTAAATAATCTGCCGCAGGAAGCCAATACGTATGTTGAAGCTGTGACAAATGAAGGTATATATTATTGCTGTGATCTGGCTGACGCAAAGTCATCCTATATAGATGCTAGCTGGCACTTTTTGACCTTCTCCGGCGAAGACATTCCTATTTATCAGGAGCCTTCCATAAGCTATTACTCCAGCTTTTTAAATGACTCTAATTTAATTATAGCCATGAATTTTGAAGAAGGAATAAAAGTGTTGGAATTTTCCCCCGACGGAACGACAAAAGAATTATTTCAACAGAATGCTTCACAGCTCCCTTTTATTGCTGCCTCAAACGGTTGGATTGCAAGTATAAGGAATAATTTCCAAGAAGATAGAATATCCTATAATAATGCCCTCGTTTTATCCAATGCTTCAACGGGAACAGAGACTACAATCTATCAGGCCACACAACAGATTGACTCTATGATGGGCGAAGATATTTTGTCCGTTTGCTTAAACGATCAAGAAATCATTTTTACCGTTAGAGAGACTCAAAATGACAAAATCCAACACTGGCTATATACCTACAATATAACAAAAGAGCAAATTACAGACAAAATTTTACTTGAACAAGAAGTCCTTTACGCAATCCGTGTAGGAAATATAGCTTTAATGTCACTGGATAATGAAACGGGAAGCATCGGAGAAATTGTAGACGGTAAATATCAGGAAAAATCAAAAATTCCTTTGATGTCCTCAGCAAATATGATTTACACCTCTACCTATACTCCGGAAGGAATTTATATATCTTGTTATGAATCCGGCTATTTCTGGAATACAGACACAAACGAAGTCTATGTTTACGACTTTAAACCGATAAACACGGAAGGTCGCTCCATTACCGAAAGAGGCATTCAATACATAGTCCGTGAAGGACCTGAAGCCTTTGTGCGAACACTCTCTGTTAAATCATCGCCTAAATAAAGAAAGCCAGTACAAATTATAAGGAGAACTATATGTCAAAACGATGTGTCCTATGGTTTACATTCATTTTCATCCTCTGCATGTGCGGATGTTCCAGGACGAGAGAAGTATCTGTCAGGCAGTCCAATGACTATTGGGAAGTATCAGATGTCAACTTAAAATATCTGCCGCCGGATGCATATATCGAAGGCATTACAGACGAAGGCATATATTACAATCTTACTCTGCGCGAAAAAATGCACGGCCCGGAATTGCGATCTGACCTCGCATGGCATTTCCTCTCCTTCTCAGGTGAAGATATTACTATCTGTGAAACAGACTGCTATTATTATTATGATGACTTGCTGAATGACACAAACCTGATCTTGAATATCACTTTTATGGAAGGGGATGAAGTCGTACAGAAAGTATTGGAGTTATCTCCTGACGGAAATGTGAGGGAAGCTGCCGGAGAAGGCGCCCATTGTATATATGCATCTGATGGGTACATGTTAATTGAGCAGCAATACATGGAGGAAAGCCAAAATCAAGAGCTGCTGCTTTTGTCAGATGCCGCCGGAACAGAAACCGTTGTATACCCGGCTGTCTGTGAATATGACGCAAGAACCGGTCTGGGAGACGGAGAGCAAATCGTCTGTGCATCCCTGAACGATAAAGAAGTCATCTTTATCGTTGAGACTTTAGAAAAGGGACAGTATCAGCAATGCTCCCTGTATCATTATGATATTGCTGCACAGGAAATTACAGATACGGTTTTATTAGAACAGCGAGCAGATTATGTTCTCTGCGCAGGAGATAAGATGCTTTTGCCGGAGCAGACAGCAGACAGCGTTTTTACCGAGAACGGCTTTTATCTGACAAGCTATAGCTCTCTTTGTCATTTCTGGAACACGGACACAAATGAGTTGTACGTCTATGACTTCGGCGAGACAGAAAATAGACTGAGCAGAGATTTCGCGACAAAACAAGGGATTCGATATGTCATCCAGGAAGGAGACAAATTTTTTGTGCGGACGCTCTCTGTGAAATAACAAACACCCTGAGTAAGCTTACAAAAATATTTTAAAACAGAGGATATTCCTTAGTCTTCCTGACTTTTGGAATATCCTCTGCTTGTTTTACAAATAAAATATCCTATTAATCACTTAATCTATAGCATAGACAATTTTCGATTTCTGTGCCCCTGCATATTGTTGTGCCCAGGACCTGGCGTCTGCCGCACTTCTTGTGGCATAGCCGTAATTGCTGGAGGGTCGCCATGAAGCTGCGCCTGTCTTCAAACTCGAGACAGAGCTTGTCAGCACGGAGCCGCTGTCCGTGAAAGCTCCAACGCCATAATCATCCACCACACGACCACCGTAGCTTCCCTTATCGAAATAATTCTTTTCCGAATAAATGGTACAGCCCGTGTACGGCGTGTAACCAAGGTTAAAGCCATACACATAGTTATTATAGCAATGGAAATAACCGTAGCGCATCAGGCCCGGCGCGCGGGTGTAATTATTATAAAAATAGTTGTTGGCAATGGTCATGCGCGGATAGCCGCTGTATGTTCCTGCACCGTCCTCATTGGGATATCCGAGAATCAGTCCGTACTTATGTCCTCCGAAATAGCAGCCTGTCACAGAGACATAGTCAGCCTGCAATCCCACATACATGTGTTTATCCACATCCGTGCTGGTCATTGTGCTGTGACCGCTGAAGGTACAGTGGTCAACCCAGAAATTATTCCCATTGGAAATATACATCTGGATATCATCATTTTCATTTTTGTTCTCATCATGCTTGAAGGTAATATTCTTAAAAATCACATTGCCTGAGCTGCTGATGCATCTGAAGTGAATGTTATTTAAAGTACCCGCACCAAATTTGCCGATGAATGTCTTATTTTTGCCCACAGTTACCTTAGTGAGATTAGTTGCGGAGATGTTTCCGTTGATGACAATGGTATAGGCTGTGGAACCCGAGGCATATTTCTGTAAATCACTTACATTTGATACATTGACAACAGAACCCAGAGCACCGCCGATCACGGACGCCTTCTCTTTGCCGCTCATATTCTTGCTGTAACCGGCAAAGCCCTCTGCGCCATGAGAATTAAATCTGAAGTTCTGTGCTGCGCTGCCGCTGTAGCTACTCAATTGATAGCTGCCGTTTGAAAGAGTCAGCGCAAGATTTGTATCTGCATAATTCACCAGCTTATAATTCAGAGAATCCCCGTTGCAGTCTGTCTTAACGGCTGCAATCTTCCAATACTGGGCATTGTTATCCGCAACACCTGCCACGACAACCGAAGTACCATTTGAAGCCTTATTTCCCGTGGGTGCAAGCGCATAACCGCTGGCAGCATTAATGATCTGATAATAATCTCCGCCTTTTTTAATCAGTTTCCATCTGTTTGCGTTGGAAGCTGTTGTGCTGGATTTGACAGCCGCATTTGCCGAAGTGGAAGAAGCCGTCACGAATGCACCGTCGCTGGTGGAAACAAATTCCATGAGCTGATCGGGATAGCCATTGGCATCGATTGCAGAAGAAATATCCGAAGTGCCGCTCGATGTATTGCCCGACGAGGAACTGCTGCCTGAACCGCTTGTGGTATCAACCTGTATCTTGTAAATATTGATACCGCTGCCCGTGGAATAAATATAAATCGTGCCGGTGCCCGTAACGCTTACCTCTCCCGTGGAAAGCGCCGAACCACAGCTCATGGAACCCACCTGCTGTGCGCTGTCGTTCACAAAAGTCAGCGTTCTCGTCGCAGAACCGCTGGATTTCGCTGTCACCTTGATTTTACTTGTACCGCTCACACTGACTGCAACTGCACGATAGCTTGTGCTGCCGCCGCCGCCCAGAGCAAGGCAATAGTTGTAGGTTGTACCATCTAATGTCGCAGAACTGGAAGTCACAGACATAGTTTTGCTGCTGGTTGCAATCAGTTTCAGACTGTCAATTGTTGTAGTGGAACTGATGGTGCCGAGACTCCTGAAATTGGAATCCGACATATTCCAGCTCTTTGAAGAACTCGTGGTGTCTGTAGTGCCGGAACCTGTGTTGCCGGAAGAAGAACCAGAACCGCTGGAGGGCCACTGCGCCTCCTCAAAATACCAAATCTGGTTCGCCGCTTCTTTGTTTGTCCACTGAATTACATTAGCTCCGGAAGTTTTGCTGGCTCCGTTCACATCAAGACAGCTCTGATGGCTGGTTACCTCCGTTGTGATGGCGTAACCGTCCCCGCTTTTCGTGATGCCAAAATTCTGCGGAGAAAGACCGTTATTCTGCCAGATCTGAATATTAGTACCGCCATCTGTACTTCCATTTGCCACATCCAGAGAAATGCCGCCCGTCATATCTGTTGCAGGATGAAGGCGAAATGTACCGTTTGCATTTTTTTCCAGAATCCATCTCTGTCCAAGCGAACCCGTACCCGTCGCCTGACACACGTTTGCGCCACTGGCGGATGAGTCTCCTTGAACCGTGAGATACATTCCGCTGTTTTTGTTTTTGATGTAGTAAATTTTGCCACTCTCAGGCGCAACCCCCGCTGCGCTGACATGTTCCGCTACTGTACCCGCTGCGCCCAGAATCAATACCAGACTCATCAGGGCAGCCAGAAGCTTTTTACATTTTGATGCCATGACTACAACCTCCTTTTAAAATTTTCATTACAAAACAATTTAATACCCCATCGCTTTGTAACAATAGAATTACTATACAATATGCACAACATAAAAATCAACAGCAGAATGAAAGTATTGTTATTTTCTCGGTTTTTAATAATATTCATGATCATTTTTTGTATGTTTTTGCTAACTATTTGCAAATATAATTCAGGTGTGATATGCTGGGTAATAGACAAAAAATCATTAAAAAAGCGGCTGCTGCCGCGGAAAGAGGTTATTATGGCAAGATACATACAGGACGTATACCTGAATCAGCCCGATGATTTTGTGCACTTTATTATGAACGATTTTTTACAGAAAAATGGCTTCACCATGTCCGACTGGAAAGGCGAAGCCGCTTACCGCGCAGGCGACCCTATGTTTGAGGGCTATAAATATCTGAAATGGTCCTACAATAACGGCATGTTCCATTTGGAGGCATGGCTGAGAGGAACTTTCGGCGGCGAATGGGATTTGGAGGGATTTGTGGCCTGCGCTCAGAAGGGACCCTATAAAAGCAATCTGCAGCAGCTTATCGCTACCCTGCAGCAGCCGATTCCTCAGGCCGCACCCGGGCAAACGGCTCCCGGGCAGAATGCGGGCGCTGCCACAAGAGTTCCCGTACAGACGGTTGACAACCATAAGGCTGCCACTCTGGGGCTGGTGTTCGGCATTCTGTCTATCGTTTGCTTTTGGAGTGCCGTTTTTTGCATTATTTTCGCAGTGCTGGGTTTCTCGCAATGTAGAATGGGAAATGGCTCCAGCAAAGCTGGGCAGGCAAAAGCGGGCAAAATCTGCTGTGTTGTAGGACTTAGTATTATGGGTGTTTATTATGTCCTGTATTTTGGCTTAACCATATTGTCCGCTATGCTTTCACTTTCATAGTGTAATTTACATAACGTGAATTTTATTGATCTGACATGGCTTTGACATAGCCATTTTCATCAAACTGCAGACCAAGGCCCTGGCTGTACTCGTTCACACGGCCGATGAGGCAAAACCCGGTTTCCTCCTGTTTTTCTCCGTCTATAAAAGTGAATATCTGCTGTACAATCATAATGTCCTTGTCCAGCGGATTTCTATTGGCTCCGAAGCAGAAGTTCGCCAGACTGTATATGATATCATTAAAAAACGGCTGCTGCCGCGGAAAGAGGTTATTATGGCAAGATACATACAGGACGTATACCTGAACCAACCCGATGATTTTGTGCACTTTATTATGAACGATTTTTTACAGAAAAATGGCTTCACCATGTCAGACTGGAAAGGCGAAGCCGCTTACCGCGCAGGCGACCCTATGTTTAAGGGCTATAAATATCTGAAATGGTCCTACAATAACGGCATGTTCCATTTGGAGGCATGGCTGAGAAGAACTTCCGGCGAATGGGATTTGGAGGGATTTGTGGCCTGCGCTCAGAAAAGACCTTATAAAAACAATCTGCAGCAGCTTATCGCTACCCTGCAGCAGCCGATTCCTCAGGCCGCACCCGGGCAAACGGCTCCCGGGCAGAATGCGGGCGCTGCCATAAGAGTTCCCGTACAGACGGTTGACAACCATAAGGCTGCCACTCTGGGACTGGTGTTCGGCATCCTGTCTCTCGTTTTCTGTTGGAGTCCCGTTATCTGCATTATTTTCTCAGGGCTGGGTTTCTCGCAATGTAGAATGGGAAATGGCTCCAGCAAAGCGGGGCAGGCAAAAGCGGGCAAAATCTACTGTATTGTAGGACTTAGCCTGAATTTCTGTTTAACCATATTGTATGCTATGCTTTCACTCTCATAATTAATTTACATAACGTGACTTTTACTGATCTGACATGGCTTTGACATAGCCATTTTCATTAAACTGCAGACCAAGGCCCTGGCTGTACTCGTTCACACGGCCGATGATGCGCAAAGCCTCATCTCCCTCAGCCGGCGTTGGTCTGTAGTCATTTCTTGAAGAATCCGAGGTAATGGAGCACGGTATGATGCAAAACTCGGTTTCCTCCTGTTTCTCCCCGTCTATAAAAGTGAAGGTCTGCTGTGCAATCATAGTGTCCTTGTCCGATGGATTTCTATTGGCGCCGAAGCAGAAGTTCGCCAGACTGTAAATAATATATTTTCCCTGATATGCCTCCACGCCCTGCAGCACATGGGGATGATGTCCGATGACCAGATCCGCTCCCCAGTCGATACACTCCCGTCCGAATTGCTGCTGGAATTCCGTGGGATAAAAATCCCCCTCGATTCCCCAATGACAGCACGCCAGAATCAGATCCACCTCTTCCTCCTGCAGCTTTGCAATACCATCCTTCATCAGCTTTTCCACACCCTGACCCCAGGCAACCTCATTCACGGACACAAAACCGATGCGGATACCCTTCGTCTCATAAATCCCGACATTTGTGTCATATGCATAGACAATCCCTGTGGGCTCCAACGCGGCCAGTGTATCCTTCGTCCCGTTCTCCCCAAAATCCAATCTGTGATTGTTTGCCATGCTCACAGCCTCCACACTGCCGTAGGTGAGGATGTCCGCATACTCGGGATCGCCCTTGATATTATAGGTTCTGCCGGGATTGAGCTCCTCCGAAAAGGTCAGCACCCCCTCCAGATTCACGATTGTCATATCGTCCTGAGAAAAGATATCATACACATTCCCCAAAAAGTAGCTCTGATCCTGCACTTTTTCATACATCTGACGGAAGGACCATGCATACTCCTGTCCCACATAATTCCCCAAGCTCGCATCTCCGGCAGCGGAAATTGTGATTGTGATGACTTCATGTTCCTCTTCCACACTTGTGTCAGTTTCAGATTCTGACTCTGTTGGAGGCACGGAAGATCGTTCCTCCGGCTGTATCGGTTGTATCGTCTGCACCGGGGAAAATATATCCCCCCCGTCGCCGCCGCAACCCGAATACACCGCCAGCATACAAACTGCCGCTATCCAGACCAGACTTCTTTTCCTCACATATTTTCTAAAAACTTCCCATCTCCGTCTGTTCATTGGTGTCCCCCTCTTAATCCTCCTGCGACCCAAACAACAGCTCATGCAGATATTCTTTATTCGCGTCAAAATCCACCTCCAGCACGGCCATCTGGCGTATGGTGGCGTCCCGATAGGTGCCCTGCAGGGGAATGCTTCCCTGCTCAATATCATATGTTAGCATCGTCGGCGCCGACAGGCTCAGCCGATAGCACTCCCACTGTGTCAGATTAGTAGTGAGATTCGGCATCAGTCCGTCGATCAGAAGATCCGGATTTTTTACCAGCGCTCCGGGCAGCCCGTGGATGACCTCCTTCAGCACCTTTCTCTGGCGTTCCGTTCTTCCAAAATCCGTCCCGATGTAACGGTTTCGCGTGTAAGCCAGCGCCTGCGGTCCATTCAAGTGTACCATTCCCTCCGCAGAAGTGTCCATATAATCTGTTCCAAACTCCTTCTCCGTGAGCAGATTATACTCATTCAGATAGGCGTTCACCCACTCAATCTCCGCGGAGGAAAGCTCTAAGTCCACACCGCCCACCGCGTCCACCAGATTGGCAAAGGCCTCGAAATTTACCAGCATATATCGATTTACCTTGATGTCCAGATTCTTTTCCACCGTCTTCATCAAGAGCTCCGCACCGCCGAAGGAATAGGCTGCGTTCAGCCGGTTGTTGTCATGTCCCGGAATTTCCACATACATATCCCGCAGCAGAGAAGTCATATAAATCTTCTTGGTCTTGGTACTCACAGATAAAAGAATCATGGCGTCAGACCGGCCGTCCTCGCCGTTCTTTCGGGAATCATTTCCAATCAACAGAATATTGATGACCCCGTCTTCTTTCATGGGAGCGGATGTCAGGCTCTCGATTTCCTGATAGTTGAGCTTACTGTAGACTTTTCCCACCATATAATAAAGTCCCCCCAACAAAAGCGCGATGATTAACACTGCTGTCAGAAGAAAGCGCTTAATACTGAATCTCTTCTTTTTCTTCTTTTGTGATTTCTTATTTAATTTCTTCCGAGAATTCCTTCTATGGGTACTCTTCTTCCGGGAAACTCTGTCTCTCCCGGAGGGTCTTCCGGTATCCCAATTTTCTTCATACTCCTGGTCGTATCTGGACTTTTGTCCTCGTCTGTTTGTACTGATAATATCAATCTCCTTTTGTGCCTCATTCTCCATCTGTTTCTGGAGAAATTCCTCCAGACCGCGCTGAATGCGCTCCATATCATTCATGGGTATAGTCCCCCTTTTCGTCAATCCCCACAGTCCAGCACATCGAATGGCTGACCCTTTGCCCAAGGGCTTCCCACATCACAGCGCCCGTGGTGATATTCTCTGGAGACGACCTCTCCCTGACCCTCCACCACATTCAGCTTCATACGGCTCCCCTCAGCCTCAGTATAATTATCCAAAAGCCGGATGATGTCATCTATTTCTTTCTCGGACAAATTATTTTCATCTCTCATAATATCGGCATTCTCCTCCTCAGATTTACTTTCTCAATCCACAGTACACAGATATTTTACCAGATACATAAACATTGTGCCACATTACATAACGGAAAATAACTTTCACTTATTGATTCTTTATTCATCAAATGATATACTTTGCTTCGGTAATAAAGGAGTACAAAAATGAACGAGAGAAAAAATATACGCCTGCGGGCGTTAAAAGCAGCATTTCCCCATACGATTCCCATCTTTGCAGGCTTCTGGTTCCTTGGAATGGCCTACGGTATTTATATGAATGTGTCGGGGTTTTCTTTTATTTATCCGATGGCGATGAGTATGCTGATCTTCGGAGGTTCTCTGGAATTTCTGGCAGTGAGTATGCTGACCGCTCCTTTTGCTCCGCTGCAGACTCTGATTATGACCCTGATGATTCAGGCAAGACATTTATTTTACGGCATCTCCATGCTGGACAAATTCAAGGGCATGGGCTGGAAGAAATATTATCTGATTTTCGGCATGTGTGACGAGAGTTTTTCCATCAATTACACCGCCAGGATTCCCGAGGATGTGGACAAGGGATGGTTCATGTTCTTTGTGACTCTGCTGAATCAGTTTTATTGGGTGTCCGGCTCGACTCTGGGCGGCCTTCTGGGCTCTCTGATCCATTTCGACACGGAAGGCCTGGATTTCGTCATGACCGCCATGTTTGTAGTCATCTTCCTGGAACAGCTGATGAAGGAAAAAAAGCACTACACTGCCCTGATTGGTACAGGCGCCGCTCTCATCTGCCGCCTGTGCTTTGGTGCGGATTCCTTCATGGTGCCCACCATGCTCTGCATTCTTGCCCTGCTGGCAATTTTTCAAAAACCAATTGAAAAGGCAGGTGGCCTGGTATGACAGATATGACACTCACTCAACAAATCATCACTATTGCTATCTGCATCCTGGGCACTATGACCACCAGATTTCTGCCCTTTTTGATCTTTTCCGGCAGACGCCCCACGCCCAAATTCATTCAATATCTGGGCAAGGCCCTTCCTTCCGCCATCTTCGGAATGCTGGTGATCTACTGCCTGAAAAACGTGAGCCTTTTTGCCGGGAGCCACGGCCTGCCCGAGCTGATTGCCATCGCCGCCACCGTGGGACTCCACCTATGGAAAAAACAGATGCTCCTTTCCATTGCCGGCGGCACCGTCTGCTACATGCTCCTTGTACAACTCGTGTTTTAACACCTTGAACCGTATATCTGCTCCACCAGCTCATCAATCCTGTCCAGACAGGACTGCACCTCTGCGCCCTCATGTCCCTCCCTGCAGACAGCGGCAATCGCCCTGTGGCGCTCATCCTCCGCATCAAAGGGCGGGATATAGAGCTTGTCCAACACATGGGCGGAAATGCTGGTGGGATTCATATAACTCTTCACGCAGTCCGCTATGAGCGAAGAACTCAGAATTCCACACAGATAATAGGCTTCCTCCTCATCTTCCGTGGCGATATACATGACCTTCTCATTGGGCAGACAAATCTTTCGCCCAAGATATCTGTCCTCCGTCTCCCCCACCACCGCGCACACGAATTCTCTGGCGATATATTTCCAGACCACCTTATAGCGGGAAAAGGTATAGTCCCCCACCCGCAGAATGGCATGGAACTCCTGTCTTTGAATCTCTTTCTCCCAGCCTGCAAAGCCTTTTCTGTTGTCCAGTTCCTCCCGGAACCGGCTCAGATACGCATAGGTAAGGGGACAGGTCTCCCGAAGCTCCTCCCCGCACACCGGCCACATTCTGGTAATCTCTGTGTGCGGACACAGAAGATAACTGTCATAAGTGACCCGCCATCTCTGCACATTTCTTCCCTTAATCATCGGAAAAATATAATCCGGCTCAAGCTCTGCCTCCACCTGCTCCACTTTTCTCTTCGCCCGCTCTACAAGATTACCGGCCCGAATGCCTTTCGGGTTCCGCTCATAAATCTGCAGCCAGTAAACTCCGTTTGCACCGCCGGTAAAAACTCCCGTCCGCGCACGATAGGGATTGCTTCCCAGCGCCCGTCTCATCTTCCTCAGCCGCTTTTCCTCCGCCGTGATCCACAGAGAAGTTCTGTCCTGTGCCACCACAGGCATGGCTCGCTGTTCCTGAATGTTCATCTGCGCCAGAACCTCCGACAGCGGAGCATACGCACCGGGGGAACAAGACTTTATATCCGGTCTTTTTTCCCACACAAAATACGGCACGGGATAGACTGTTTCCCTACCCTTTCGGGCAAAAAACAGCGCCGTGCTTGTCACCGCATTGTCGAAGGCCTGCACCCGCGACAAATCCTCCACTTTCAGGACCCGGATTGCACACTCCTCTCTGATTTGGAACCGTCGGAAACCCACACCGTTTTGCGCCGACTTAAACACTCCCTGCCGTATCACAAAGCCGATGACGCCGCCTTCCTTTAACAGCTTATCCATGGCTACATATGTAATCAGGACAGAGATATCCTCCTTGGAAAAGCTCAAATCCCTGCCCCTTGCGGAAAACAACCCGTAATCTGTCCACAGATGCCGGGATTGCTGCCTGTACTGTTCCGGCAGATACTCCCAGTTGACCCAGGGAGGATTGCCGATTACCACGTCTGCCTGCCCGGATATCGGTAAATCAGACGTCTGCTCCGCAAGCTGTAAAATATCCATCTTGTAAATTGGCAGTCGGATATGAGTCCTTTTTATCTGCTCCCCATCCTCCAGCAAATCTACCACCGCCAGCAGATAATTGGTTCTGGCTGTCAGGACTGCCAGCGCATTGATATCAAAACCATACACGGAGGACAGAATATTTTCCAAATCACAGCCCGCCCGCCGCTTTGCCAAAATACCCTGCATCAAAAAAGTTCCCGACCCGCAGGTAGGGTCTGCCAGCCTCAGCTCCTCTACGGGCTTTTCCGCAAATTTAAGCGCGTCCTGCAGCGTCCGTTCCGCCAGCCAGTCCGGCGTATAGAACTCCCCCAGCGCATGTCGCAGCTTTTGAGGGATTAGAGCCTCATACATCTGCTTGATATAATCCGTGCGATTCCTCCGCACAAATTCCTTTCGGGACAGCTCTATATGATACGGATGCAAAAGCTCCGCCATTTTCTCTATGATCACATCAAATCCCCGCTCCAGCTCATAAAGCGGCCAGCAATACCAATCCTCATCCACATAATTTTCGATACCGCATTGCCGGGCAAACTCCCCCCGCAGAAGCTCTGACGCCTGCGCAAAATACTCCTCCTGCGCAACTCCAAACGCCTGCACAGGCTGCTCTTTAGATTCACATAGAATCTCCCGGGTCATAACTTTGATCAGAATGCTGAAACCCGTCTGCATGGCATAAAATAAGAGATGCGCATCCTGTCCGCCTTCCGGCAGACTAAACTGTGCATCTCCGTATAAATATGCGAACTCCTCCCGCCAGCCCGCTGTCATGCGCGCAGTTTCCCGGGAAGGATTCTCCAAAAAAACATATATCTCCTGTACAATATCCTCCATCTGTCTGCGAAAGCCGGATTCCTCGTTTTTGATATCTGTGTATAATGAAAACAAATCCAGCATCTGCAATGTCTCCTCTTGCTCATCCGAGTAGAAAAGTCATAGCTCACGCCACATTCTCTCCCGACTCATGCCCGTTTTATAAATACATATTCTGTGTCTGTGGACAGGTTATCCTGAAACCGGTATCCAAGTCCGCAGAATTTCTGCAGCTCCTCCGGTTCTGCGATACGGTTTTTCGCCATGAAACGAACCATCTCGCCCCTTGCCATCTTGACATAAACTCCCTTTTGAATCACCTTACCATCAGACAGTTCACCGAAAATACAGGTGATAAATCTATCCTCCGGCTGCAGATAATTCTCTATGCACCTGGAGTATTCTTTGGAAGCCAGGTTCACAATTATATGTGAATCGTCCCTCACCTCATTATAAAGAGTGTCTCCCCAAAAATCATACAGACCGTCTATACCATCCACCACCGTCTTTGCCTGCATCTCCAATCGGTAGGGCACGACTCCGTCCATGGGCTTCAGCACACCGTAAAATCCGGACAGAATCCGCAACGTATCCTGCACATAAGAGAGCATTCCCTCCTCAAAGACAGCCGGAGCCATATATTGATACTGGATTCCCTCATAGGCCAGAAGCGCCGGAGTCAGCCCTCTCCCCAGCTCCATCTTCTGAAAGCGCTCAAAATTCTGCTCTGCCAGCTTATCGTTGCAGCCCCAGAGAGCCTTCGCTTGCCCCAGACTTAAGGTTTTTATCCATCGCATAATCCGCCCGGTCTGCTCTAAAAAAACCGGCATCCCGCAATACTTCAGAGAATCCTGATCCACCTTCATCTTTTTTGCCGGTGAAATGATGATCCTCATGCCAGCTCCTCAAGCATCTGAGCCGGATTTTCGGCAGCCTTTACCTTGCCGAAGGTCTTTACAATCACACCCTCCTCATCAATCAGATAAGTGGTTCGCACCACACCCATGGAGACCTTCCCGTAATTTTTCTTCTCCTGCCACACATCATAGGCCTGAATACACGCCAACTCCGGGTCTGAGAGCAGTGTGAATCCCAACGCATATTTCTCCTGAAACTTCTTGTGAGACGCCACGGAATCCTTGCTCACGCCCAGAACCACCGCCCCCTTCTCCTCAAACTGCGGGTACAGCTCGCTGAAACCGCAGGCCTGCTTCGTACAGCCCGGGGTATTATCCTTCGGATAAAAATACAGGATCACCTTCCTGCCCTTATATTCACTCAAAGTATGCATCTTGCCATCCTGATCCAATAATGAAAAATCCGGCGCTTTTGTCCCTGCCTGTAACATAAACTTACTCCTCCTGTCTGTCTTAATTACGGAATAGATTATATCATAATTCTCCTCTTTTAGACAGATGTGTCAAGCACTGTTTTTAAGCGTTCAACTGCTCCGCCAAACCTGTCAATTCCCCCGCCTTTTCTATAAGTTCCTCTATGGTTTTCTCGTTTTCCACACAGGAAGTATAGGTCACATTGGTATGCGCCGCTACCTCCTCCGATATCGCGGAAATTGTCTGAATGCTCTCTGAAATCACATCATTAGCTGATTTCAACTCCTTAATCGCATAGGTCAGACCCTCGGAATTTCTCTCTATATCCTCTGCGTTTGCGGAAATCCTCTCAAAACTCCGCGCGGTCTCTCCCACAGCTTCGTTTTGCTTTTCTATCTGCAGAATCATACCCTCAATAATATCCACAACCTTACCTATCTCTGTGGACACGTTCTGAATCATACTCTCAATATTCACTGTGGCGTCCTGCGTCTGAGCGGCCAGCCGGGATATCTCCGATGCCACAACGGCAAAGCCTTTTCCGGCCTCCCCTGCTCTTGCCGCCTCAATGGAGGCATTGAGTGAAAGAAGGCTGGTCTGTGATGTAATCTCATTGATCATCTCAATAATGGAAAACATCTGCTCCATATAAGCCTTCAACTGCCCCAATTCGGAGGCAACCTGAACATTCATCTGCGATGTCTGCGCCACCTGTTTTACCAGATGACCCACATACTCATTTCCTGTGCTGATAGTCTTTCTAGTTTCCTTCATATTGTCAGCAATCTGATCGGAAGTCTCCTTTACCTGATTTACCCGGCTTGCGATAACCTCTGTCTGGGTAAGCTGACTCTGTATCGCCTCCGCCGTATCGTTTGTCCCTCCGGCCAGTTCGTTCATGGCATTCTGCGTATTCTGAATAGCATCGCCCAGAACGGCTATCTTTCCGGAAACACCTTCAATGACCTGCGTCATCTGCGAAGACGTCTGCAACACCTTCTCCAACAGCTCCTCGGAGCGCTTTTTCTCATTTTCCGCCCGCTCAATCTCGGCATGATTCATGCTGGAGGACACCTTCGCTGTATAACAGGAGAAAATGGCAATCACAAGCAAAGCCATCAACTGAATTTCCGCAGAGGCAATCTCTGCCTGCTCAAATCCGTCCTTCCCATAAAATACAATGACCTGTATGAAATTAACTACCACCACTGCCGCTCCAACTTCCAGGCTATAGCGGACATCATTGTAAATCGTAATTGCAATGAGCATCGGAACCACATAGACAAAAACCATAGCATTCTCTGTGGTAAAAAGAATTGTGATATAAAATACCGCAAAACCAAATGCCACCAAATGCTTTACCATGGGATGTGTCGCCTTGATTCTATAAAAGAAAAATCCCAGCGCCACCGGCCCTCCGCCCAGCAATGCCAACATCAAAAAATAGGATATCGTCTTAGTACCCTTAAATACTTCCAGAAGATAGGCAAGCACCAGAATCACTACCGTAATCAGATGACAGTTTAATGCTGTACGGTTTGCCCTTGCTAATCGAGCCTCATATACTGTGCTCTGTTCCTGCTTTTTTGTTTCCATAATTACGCCCCTCTGCGCGCTGCGCCGCACGCTCAAATCAATAGTTGAATACGCATTTTTATTCTAATTCAACCGGAACAGCTTGATTGCTGAAAAGGCTGATTTCACAATATAAGCCATTGGGCTGCCCATATATAGTATATAATAGTAACTGATCCGAATCCACATACTCCGCGCTTCCGCCGGTTTTATCTACTTTATGTAACTGTCCCACTCCAATCATCATAATTGCATAACCATAATAATCTGAATCATCGCCCATATATTTTGCAAGAGAAATGATATCATCTGTCTCTAATGTCTGAATATAAAAGATTGTATCATTGTCAATTAAAAAGCGTGAGACAGCAGAGTCATTGACAACTCTCGTAACAGGCCCTTCTTTCGTCACAGGTACATAATAAATACCTTTATCATTGTTAAAATATATATTTCCATCGTCATAGACCATGTATTTGACATCTGCTTTGCAAATTTCGGTTATTTCTCCAGATTTCATGTGGTAAGAAGAGATTTTTCCATCTGCACAAAAATATACATACTTTCCTGCAATCGCAAAACTATCCACTTCTTTTGCAATCACATCGGTATTTTCATCTGACATATCATACATATATAAATCATCTGAATATATATAGTAAAGTCTATTTTTTACAAAATCATATTTCTGCAGTGAAGTATCAGAGGTTTTGTCCAATTCCTTAATCACACTTTTATTTGAACCGTCCGTATCCATCATCCCAAATTCATATATATTGTCTCTGTGAGCGACATAGACAAGCTTTCCCTCACACAGACGAATCCAGGAAATATCCTCATCATCTGACAATAACTTCTTGTTTGTGCCATTGTAGGTAGTGGAATAAACGCTCGTCTCCTCATCATTGTCATTATACAAACCCACAAAATAAAATTTCGAATCATCATATGCAAAATGTGCGCCATTATTAACATTACATTCAGCCCGGGAATCAACCTTCACATTCGACGCAGCGCCAAGTCTGCTAACGAAAAAAATCCCCACTGCCGCCACAAGTACTACGGCAACAGCAATTCCGGCAATCAAAGCAACTGGTTTTTTCTTCTTTATTTCTTTACTATCGCCGCTCTCCTCTGCTATAGGAATAGATTCCTCCTTCACATTCGATTGAGCTGCCGGTTCTACATTTTGCGCCACAGGCCCCATCTCTTCAGCAGCCTGCCTGACTTTTGTCCCACAGGCAGGACAAAATATTGCATCGTCATCCAACTTTACTCCACATTTGTTACAAAACATTTTATACTCCCCCTTTTTTCTTTAGAATGTCCTCATAAAACTATTTTCTTAAAAATTCTCTTATTTAACAATTTTACAGCGACTCAGTTCAAGATACTGCCCATCCCTTACGGTCACATATTTCGTCCCCATGAAATTGTCATTCGAAACAATTTTGCTTCTCCTGCTGTCGCTATATATACAATAATACCCAGATATTGATTCCGTCGCCTGCAGCTCATATTCGCCCGAACTCAAGTGTGTTCCTATTTTAAACATACCCTCGCCGCTCGTTGTCAATGTTCCCGCCGTCCCGATCGGTTCGGCATAACATCGGCTCAACTCAAGATATTCGCCATCCTCAACAGTTATAATAGAAGTATAATTAAAATTATCATTCGTTATAATACTGCTGGTCATACCGCTGCTGTCACTTGACAGACAAAAATATCCGCTGATAGATGAATTAGTAAACAGGACATATTCTCCTGCCGGCATTGTACTTCCAATCTTGTATGTACTGTTTTCATATTTGTGGAGACTTGAAAAGTCTATACCATTGCTTCTGCTTGTTCTGCCTTCATCGGACGCATAATTGCTGTTCCGCGTCCGAAGCGCGTTCCGCCTGTGTATTTGATAGGCAACCATTGAAAAAATACCTATTGCAATAATCAATACGGCAGCGGACACGGATGCAACAATACAGACAAGCCATTTGTTCCTGGCGCAAAAAATTTTTGCTTTCTCAAAAAATCCCGGCGCTTTATCCAATTTATTGATTTGCTCCAGTGAAACTTTTTTCGTCCCGCAATTTGGGCAAAATATATCCTCCTCTGTCAGTTGATTGCCACACTTCTTACAATACACAACAACCCCCTCATCGCCATTTTGCACAATGGCTATCCTGTTTTTATCTCGATATATGTCTTTATTATACAAAGCACGTCCCTATTCGTCAATCTGCAGGTTTCTGGAAAAGAATTCAAGAAATGACACAACTCATCTCATGCCATTCTTCGCCACCCCAGGACGAGTTTGCAATTCCTTCATCATGAAATCCCATCTTTGTATACATTTCTACTTTCGGCTGCAGACAGGTCAAAAACAGAATCCGGCGACCATTTTTCCGCTCCCGTCTCACATATTCATACACAAGTTCTCTGGCAAGTCCCTGTCCGCGATACTCCGGCAAGACATCCAGTCCGAGCAGCATGATATTTTTACCTTCAGGATCATACAAATTGGCATCCGTAAAAAATTCATCTCTAAAGCGATTCTCATTTGTTGATAATCCGTTTAAAAATCCGGCAATCTTCCCTGTTGCTTTATCAACTGCAACCAGAAAAAGCTCTGGCGCTTTTGCAATTCTGTCTTTCATATCCTTTTCAGAGCACGCCTCATTTGGCGGAAAACATATCTGCTCAATTACTGCTGCCTGCTCCGCTTCATCTGCATGAATATTACGAAATTCAAAGCTCTCTGTCATCAAGTCATGGCTTAAACTGTTCGGCACCCCTCTCGGCCCGCGCACAGCATAAATTCCATACTCTTCCTTCAGTCTGTCAAAGGTAAACTGCCCCGGATCATATCTTCGCAGAAGTTTAATCTTCATCAGGGTGGTAATCGTCAGATTCTTGTCCCGATAATTATAAGGAATATTCACCTCCACAGCTTTGCATTTGTAGAGGATTGCCGATACGGGAGCCGCCACATACATAAAAATTGTATCTCCGACTTTAATACTGCTGCTCTGTTTCCAGTCGATAATCTCCGCATTGTCAAAGGCCTGTTCAATATCATAAAACTTCGGATTCGCCGGAATAATCCACTCCTTCGGCGGACGGGTTTTCTCTTTCTTTTTCTTTGATGCGGTGGCGGCAAAGCTTGTATCAATCAGATCATAGACCTTATCCTCCTCCACGGTACCGTCCAGAAGCACTGTGATCCAATGCTCCTTATTCATGTGATAAGCAGGCAGGATGCCCCCTTCATGTATCAATATATCCCGAAACATCATATCGTTAATTTTCAGATTAATCACATCGACATATTCGTTTCCCGAAAGCCCCAGCTTATCTTTTCTGACATCCATCACCAGAGCAAACCACTTCTTATTGTCGCTATGGCGAAAGACGGCATTGCTGTCATATTTCGCCCAGGGATACTCCGGGGAGACTTTATACTTCTTTTTGATATATGTAAAAACTTTGTCCCGCATTCTTCTCATCTCCTCTGTGTCAGCAGCCATGCCATAATATGTATCGCCTGCTGGAAATCACCTTTATGAATCATCTCTTCAATCTCGTCCGCAGAATATTTCCTGACATTTAAGAACTCCGTCTCGTCCAGATTTTGCTCTCCAGACTTACGACAATTTCCCGCCACAAAAATATACGCGTAATTGTCCGCTATCGTGGCATTTGAAGGCACGGTAAGCAAATGCCTCCAATCATCCGACACATATCCCGTCTCTTCGAGCAGTTCTCTTCTGGCGGCTTCCAGCGCATCCTCCGATGTGGACGAGTCACGTCCTGAACCATACTCCCTGCCATCTGTCCGTTCGATACCGCCGGCTGGAAACTCCGTCGTCACTTCCTTTATTCCCTGACGAAACTGCCTGACACAGAGATATTTCCCCTCTTCATCCGATGCGACTATCACAACATAGTCTCTGCGACTGTAGCTGTAAAACGGTTCATACACACTCCCATCCGGGAACCGATAGGCAGACCGTCTGAAATCAATCCATTCATCCTGCACGATATGCTCCGTGCGGATTTCCTCCCATGTCAGATTTTCCGTGTTTTGCTCATCATTCGCATTAGAATTCATAAGCCAGTCCTTTCATAAAGTCATAAAGTTTTATTCTGTGAGTGTTCTTTGCATCGGTGTTCCTACTTCTATCAGATTTCCATCCGGGTCATAAAAACGAACCACCCTCTGTCCCCAGCTATGAGTCATTAGAGGATTTACATATTCTATCTGCTCAGGGTATTCTTCCAGCTTCTTAACAAAAGCGTCTATATCAGCTTCTTCAAAATAAAGCTCGCTCATATTATTCTGCGGGATGCAGTCTCTGTTTAAGAATGCCGTCCAATATTTCCTATCCTGAAGGACCAGTCCCTCAGTCATAATCACATTGCCGTCGTTATCAAGAATTACTTCCAGACCAAACAAATCATGATAGAAAGCTATGGACTTTTCCATATTTTCAACGACTATCAACACGTTTTTCAACTTCATTGCAAGTCCACTGCTCCTTTGTCATGTAATTCGTGTGGCCTATTCTGGTCTCATTCATAAGCGGTACAGGAACCTCATCACATGTATGATGATAGATAAATCCTACTTTCTCTTGCACCCTCTTTGATTTTGCATTGCCATCATAATATCCGCACCAGATCATATTCATATTCAAATCCTCAAATCCGCGACGAATCAGTTCTCTCGCTGCTTCCGGTATGAGTCCCTGTCCCCAGAATTCCTGACCTATCCAATATCCAAGCTCGCATTCATCATCCTTTTCCGTCATGTCAGTACTTCCATTCAGTTTTAATTCGATACAGCCAATCGCCACATTATCAGATTTTAAGCAGACGGCATAACACTCTTTTCCACAAAAAACATCTTTTATAACCTCCCGACTCTCCTCAATACTCTTGTGCGGCGGCCAGCCGGCAATAGGCCCGACAGCCGGGTTTTTCGCATATTTAAACAAACTGTCTGCATCCGTTTCTCTCCACGGACGAAGTATTAATCTTTCGGTTCTTAATTCCATTTTTTGATACCTTTCTATCTGAAATATGATGCTTTACTTAAGAATTATACCATAGATTTGAGTTTTCGGAAATATTTGAAAAAAGTGTTGACTACTACGCTGCGTAATAGTTTATTATCAAAATAACACGAGGAGGAAACGCCGATGATGACAGTACATGAGGTTAGCAAACTTGCCGGAGTGAGTATACGCACTCTGCAATATTATGACAAGATCGGTCTTCTGCATCCGACAGAATACACCGAAGCCGGGTACAGGCTGTATGACGATACGGATTTGCAACGGCTGCAACAAATTTTGCTGTTTCGGGAATTGAAGTTTCCGCTAAAGGAAATCAAAAGAATTCTTGAGAGTCCCGACTTTGACTGCAATAAAGCTTTGGAACAGCAGATTGCTTTATTGACCCTGAAGAAGGAACATCTCGAAAACCTGATTCTCTTTGCTCGTGGAATAAAATTGTTAGGGGTGAACTATATGGATTTTTCAGCATTTGATACAAGTAAAATCGATGAATATGCCGCACAGGCAAAGGCGTCATGGGGAAACACTCCTCAATATAAGGAGTTTGAAGAGAAAGCAAAGAACTGGACACCTGAGGATGAAAAGACCTTTGCTGTACAGGTCATGTCCATTTTTAGTGAATTCGGCAAGATTAAAGAGACCGATCCGGCATCCGAGGAAGCACAGTCCCTTGTCGTCAGGCTGCAGACGTTTTTTACAGAGCATTTCTATAATTGTACGGATGAAATTCTTTCCGGCCTTGGAAAAATGTATGCAGGCGGCGGCGATTTCACTAAGAGTATTGATGAGGTAGGCGGCGAAGGAACCGCGGAGTTCGCCAATAAAGCGATACAGTTTCATTGCCAGCGGTAATTGAACAAAAACAAAAGAGCAAGGCACTTTACAGGAGAAGCACAGTCAGTGTCCTCTGTGCTTCTCTTTTCTTTTTTGCTGTTTCAAATCGAACTGCCGCTGTTTCTCAATGTCCTTCTGTTCCTTGCGGAGCTGCCTGCGCTCGGTTTTCATTTCCTCGCGCTGATTCTGCAGCGCCTGTTGTGACTTCGTTCCAATGCCGGAATTCTGCAACTGCTTTCTGGCATTACGCTGTCTGCGCTTTGGATTGTCCGCGGTCTGCTTCACCTCGATTTCAACAGCTGGACTAAATTTTAGATCACTGTAATGTTTGAGGATGAAATCCCAAACCTCATAATCCTTCGGTTCAGCGCCAAATGTGACCTTGCACACCGACAATTTGCCGTCGGATATTCGTTCAAAGACTCCCACCCAGAACGGTTCCTCAAATAACACTGTCAGCTTTCCACTCGTCTTGTCCATAACGATCCCTCCTTAAATGTGTTATGGACAAAGAACGGACAACCCGGAGGGGCAGGTTACTTACCCCGTCATTGCTGACAGGACGGCCGGGCTACCTACCGGCTCTGGCACATCCCGCGGGATGCGCGTTGCGTTTTTATCTTTGCCTTTTGTCAATCTATATGAAGCACTGTAGTGTGCAACATATTTTGATTTCCCATGTTGACATTTTATTCAATTGGTTGACATAATTTTATCTTAAAGTCGAACATAAGCTGTAGCCGGACCTGCACCAACCTTTGCAATATAACCACTTTTTACTAAGTCAGTTAGTGTTCTCTCTACCGTAACCTTACTTATATCCGGGCAAAGCTCCATAATTTCTTTCTTTGTAATTTTGCCGACCTTTCGATCAATCACTACCTTTATTCTTTCAGGCTTAGAAAGACTTCTATTCTTTAGATGTTCTACCCGATTTTCAAATTCGTTATATGCTTTAAGTATGATTCCCAAATAATATTTTACAAATGGCTCATAGGAATTTTCACACTCATGCCAACCTGTAGAACTAGCTTGTAATGCTTCGTAGTAGGTTTCTTTTGTTTTTTCAATCAGCATCTCCATACTGACATATTTTCCAACAATATAACCGGCTTTATAAAAGAGAAGTAGTGTCAGCAAGCGACTCATACGTCCATTGCCATCATTAAATGGATGGATGCAGAGAAAATCAAGAATAAACATTGGGATAAGAAGCAGCTTATCCATTTTATTTGCTTCCCATGCTTCCAAAAATCCGGTACACAATTTATTCATCGCCTCTGCTGTCTGAAACTCGGGAACGGGAATGAATCTGGCTTTCTGATTACCTTCTACATCAGTCTCTGCAATAACATTATCAGAATTTTTATAATTTCCGCCAGCAGCACCCTGAGAATAAGAATACAGATCACGGTGAAGCTGCAAAATAATATTGGGTCTTGGTACAATATATTCATAACTCTCGTGTATTGTTGAAAGAACTTCACGATAACCGGCAATTTCCTGCTCAGAACGGTTGCGTGGTTCCGCCTTTCTTCTTACCAGTTCTTCCAAGCGCTTATCACTTGTAAAAATGCCTTCAATTCGATTAGATGCACCTGTGCTCTGGATAAGAGCTACTTCTAAAAGCGTTTTTAATTCATCTATATTGGCTTCCAAAAACAACTCCTGTTTACCTTTATGTTCATGGATACTTGCTACCATTTGGACAATTTCAGGCGTAAGAAGTTTTTCCGGAGCTTTTGTATAATCAAAATCTCTCATAAAACTATCTCCTTCATTTCAGGAATATCTCCATCATTTTATCATTAAATGATGGAGATATCAATAAGTATGATGGAGGTCTTTCTTTTTGATCCAGTCAACTTTATCCGGCAACATATCCTTCATCATCAATGTAGTTATTTACTATTGCAAAATTACATTTGTGAATAATACAGAATTTCTTCCATTGGCATTTTTACTTTTTCCATTCATCTTCAAATTCAATCAATGGCATAGTAGCTACTGCAGTTTCATTGTAATTTTCACTACGTTTTTTCTCTTCAATATGAATTGCCATAGTAAGATCAATGAGCCATTCTCTAACAATTTCTAATAAATCCATAGTATGCTGCAACAAGACGCTCTCTGTTATATGATAAAAAGAATCTTGCCCCAGTTCTTGGTTCTCTTTACCATCCCACAAAATATCTGCGTGAACCTTCACAAATTTATGCTCGAGCGCATTACGAAGAATCTGCATGTTTTTAGCGTAAGGACTATTTGCCTCGCCAAACTTTTTGTTGAATTCATTATGAATCCAAAACATGGACTTGAGAGCAACATTATTGTCCAACACAAGCACATTGTTGTATTTATAATACTTTTTACCGCTTCCATATCCCTTCAACCAGATTGTCCGATAGTTAATATCGCGCTCATGTATTCCAAGCTCCCAGTAATCATTCACAAGAAAAGCAACTTTATCAAATAATGAATACAACTGACGGAATGCAGTTTTCAATCCCTCAACACGTATTGAATATTGAGGGTAATCAAACATATTGATCAAATGAGTTTCCTTATCTGCAAAATGTGTTTCTTCTCCCTCTGTAGAAGCTGCATAGCATAAATATCTGGCATATATGTATTCCTGCTTCAGTTGATTAAACATACCATAATATTTGGGCGGTTCAACTTGCTCTATTGATGTTACCATGTCTGGCAATTGCAGGGAATCTGTTGCAAAACATGACAACTCTTGTGGGAGATCATTTAATGGATTTAAAAACAAATGGTGATGTAAACACCATTTCCGATATGTTTCCTCTTCTATCTCGCCTAGTGAATATTCTGGAATTTCTAATTGCTTTTCTAAAAAAGATTCCCTGATTTCCGTTGAATATGCATTAACACACATTTCAAAATATTTCTTGGCAGATTCATGCACATCAGTCCTATTTAGAGAAGACTTCAAATATCTGTATGCAAAATGATGTAAATAATCTTTATGCCCCAGATCATGTATAAGTGCTGAATAATGCTGCAATGCTCGACCTATATTTCCTTCTGCCATTCCGAAAGAAGGGTTAATGCTCAATACACTTCGGTAATATTTCATTGCTGCAGCTTTTCTACCGCAATTTTCTAACGCATTAGCATAGTTAGTATAGACTTGTAAACGCAATCCTTTGATATATGGTTTAAACTCTTCCTTTGATAATTCAAATGTATCCAAAAGTTCAAGACAATGCCTAAAATAAAATATCTCCCGTTCAAGGGAAGCATCTATCTCATCTGAAGACAAGATAGATGCTTCTGTAGCACCGCTAATTGAATATCCGTGGGTTCTCAAATTTCCGTAGGATGTGCCTAAGCAATAATATAATGGCGCATACACTGCATCGGTATGATTTTTCAAGAAAGCCTCTACTTCATCTATTAGTTTTCTTACAAGTTTAACATCGCTATTATCACTCGCTATGTCAAATTGCAGGGCATACTTGGTACATATCTCAGGAAAGGGATTAGTAAATTTTCTCATAATATCAATCGCCTCTTCAATGCGGCATTATGCTACCTCTTTATATCTTGTATATACATACTCATAAATCCGCTGGCGGTATGTAGAGATGCTGATCTCATCATAGCACTCCGGTAATTCTTCCCAGAGAGTATCACGGATCAAATTATCTACGGCTGCCTTGGTTTCCTGCTTGTCAGTCCAATGGTCCAGCTCGAAGATTTTTTCTTTGAGCCTTTGAAGCAACATAGTGGCAACTTCCTTGATCTTTTTGATATCTTTCTTGCTCAGGTCATCACGGAACAACATATCATAGAGGGAAAGCTCTTCATCGCTGGCAAATCCTTCACGCACATACCGTTGTTCTTCCTGGCTCATCTGGTTTGCCAAATTCATCAAGTCCATGAAGGTTTTCTCAATAGTTGCTCTATCCTGTTCGCTGTTGTAATCATTGATAATCTGCTGATAACGCTCATAGTAATTGATGCGTTCGGGATTCGTAAATAGCATTCTGTCAATCTTTTGCTGAATAAGCTCTTCCAAATCCTTCAACATCAGATTCTTTTTCTTGATTCTGGCGAACTCCCTACGAAGCAAATCAAAGTCAATGGCACTGATATCAAAGCGGCGAGGTTCTTCTCCCACCATCATTGGAGTATGCTGAATTTCCACATAGGAGCTAATGATACCATTGATTTCTATCATCAGGTCTGTTGTGTTGATGTGTTTTCGCTTCTTCTGGAGCTCTGCATATATAGCAGCAATGGCTTCATATTCTTTACGACTATGACTGGCAATATCATTACGGTCGGTATACTTCATCAGGCGATTCAACTCAGACGCATAGGTTGTGTAAGTCTTTTTATCCTCCATCGTACCACATACCGCATTTGCCGCTTCCTGTAAATATGAAAGTTTCATAAAATCCTGCGCGTCAATCAGCATCTGCAAATCAAAGTCATTCTCAGCTAAAAAGGACTTAGCTTTGCCAATGGTTTCAAGGATACGTGCAATAAGCTCAACCTTGTCTACGGTGGGGTCTGATCCACCATTCCCGCCAACATTAGCGGTATAATCTGCCAGAGCTTTTCTAAGAGCCTTGACAATGCCAATGTAGTCTATAATCAGACCGTTGCTCTTACCCTCGCTGACACGATTTGCACGAGCAATCGTCTGCATCAAAGTATGTGCCTTTAACGGCTTATCTAGATACAGACAGGACAGGCATTTTACATCAAAACCGGTGAGCCACATCGCACAGACGAATACAACACGAAGCGGATTTTTGGAATCCTTGAATTCTTTATCAAGCTCCCGCTTTTCCATCTTGGTACGATGGTATTTGATATCCAAATTCCACTTTTTGAAGGTCTGGATCTCGTTCTGCTCCTGGCTGATAACAACCGCCATTTCTGTTTCCTGCATCCACTTAAGCTTTCGCTCAAGTTCTTGTGCTTCCTGCTGCGTCGCTGCCTTTATCCTTGCTTTTAGACTCTTGATTTCTTCCGCCCAATATTCCTGGACGAAATTATACATACGAACACAAGTAACCTTATTAAGGCAGACAAACATCGCCTTTCCGCTCGTCCATAAATCGGAATAGTGACTTACAAAATCACGGGCAATAGATTTTAACCTTGGTTCAGCGGTGAGCAGGTGAATCTCTTTGGCAAATTCTGCTTCCAGCTTGTCCTGCTGGTCTACATCTAAGTCCGCATTTTCAATGGCATCCAGGATTTGGCTTGTGATTTCAGGATTATGCAGATCGAGTATTTTCTCGCCGCGATTCTCATAGTAAAGGGGGACGGTAGCACCATCCTCAACGGCCCGATTGAAGTCATAGACAGAAACATAGCCTCCAAAAGTACGGGCAGTGATATTATCACTGGATAAAAGCGGTGTTCCAGTAAAGCCAATGCGAGCCGCCGTTGGCAGTAGCCTCATCATGTTATCCGCAAAAATTCCATACTGACTGCGATGGGCCTCATCAGACATGATAATAATATCGTGGTCAGGATAAATTGATTCAGCATTCGGCTTGTTGAACTTTTGAATCAATGTAAAGATGAAGCTTGGATTACCATGCAGTTTTTGAACAAGATCATCCCCGCTACACGCAATAAATTGTGACGCTTTGGTCTTGCCCAACAAACCGCAGTTCTCAAAGGTATCGCTGATTTGGGTATTCAACTCATCACGATCGGTGAGAATGACAAATGTTGGTGAGCCCTCAAATTTTCTGCGGACCTTCTGAGCGAAAAACAGCATAGAATAGCTCTTTCCAGAACCTTGTGTATGCCAAAACACACCTAGCTTACCATCATTCAGCTTTCTTGCGGCATAGGCTTTCATTGCCTCATTTACACCAAGATACTGGTGATTGCGAGCAAGAATTTTTGCTGTGTGACCGCCAGAATGATCATAAAGGATAAAATTCTCAAACAAGTCAAGGAAATTCTCTTTCTTGCAGATACCGCGAAGCATCGTTTCCAAAACTACATTGCCCTGATCCTCTTCTGCAAGTCGCTTCCAATCATGGAAGAACTCAAACTTGCTACCAAGTGTGCCAACTTTTGCTTCCATACCGTTGGAGAGTATAAGAAAAGCATTGTAATAAAATAGATGTGGGATAGTGTCCTGATAATCTGTGTAATTGTCATCATAGGCGTTCTGGACATCCACAGTATTCTTTTTCAATTCAACAAACAGCAGAGGAATACCGTTTACAAAACCAACAATATCCGTTCTGCGGCGATATAAATCACCATGTATCTTCATCTCCTTGATGGCAAGGAAATAGTTGTTTTCCGGATTTTGAAAATCGATGACAGCAGCCTTCTTGATCTCTGTCTGCCCATTAGGCTTTTTGACCGTAACCGGAATTCCATCACGAATAAGAAAATACTTCTCCTCGTTCACCTGCAAGAGAGCAGATGTAGACAGTCTGTTTTCCAGCACTTTCTGTGCCTCGGAAATTTGGCTGTCATTGATCCAAGGATTCAACCGTTCAAGTGCTTCATGGAAATAGCGAAGCAACAATATATCCTTATAGCTTTCCCTGCCGAAGGTACCGGTTTTGCCCAAAACTTCTGTATTATATGCGAACTGAACATCCCAGCCCAGCTCATTATGGAGCAAATTGCCGGCACTCTCCTGCACAAGAATGTTTTCGGAGTAATCGTAGCTCATACCTACACTCCTTTCCTAACATTTACAATCCTAGAATTTTATCAATTTCATTAATAAACGTATCACTTTTTGCAACTCGTCCATTTCCTCCGAGTTCCTTATATTTTTTATATATAATTGCTTTTAATTCATTTATCAATACATCTGTCACATTGTCTATATTCATATCCTTAACATCTGAAAACGAAATATCTTTTTTACCAAATATTTTTGCGGAAACTGCGTATAATAAATAATACAGAACATCATTTCTTTCTGCAGAAGTCATGTCTGAAGTTTTGCTAAGATTTGTTCTCACTTTTTTCCCTAATAATGCCGTATTGTAATATGCCTCCAAATCTGTATTTGACCCATATAATCTTTTATATGTTTCTTCATCTGTAAGCAATGTAGACGGCCTAGCCCTTGCAAAATCTGGCTTTCTTAAAAAAATACTAATTAGGCATTGAGCCAAGAAAGATACACCGATTATGTCTGCTGCTTTTTTCTTTTGATTTTTATAATAATTTTTTCTTCTGTCATAATACAATCCACGACTCTTAAAATATATTTCAATCTGCAAATGGATTGTATCCGTAACACGAAGTGATGACTTAGGTATATTAGTCTGATTATTGGTTGCAAAAATAATATTATCTCGAGATTCCTCTGATAATGGAACAATTACTCTAACCAAAACATTTCTTTTTTCATTATCTAGTAAACTTAAATTTTCGCTGAAATAATTATATATCTCCGTTGATGTTTGAAGCCCATTTACTACTTCTGGATTAATAATAGATAATTCCTTAGCTGTT
>JAIDDH010000096.1 GCA_029055435.1 Acetatifactor sp. | reverse complement strand
CGTCAAGGTCTATAACTTCGAGGTGGAAGACTGGCATACTTATTATGTGGCTGAGCTGGGCGTGCTGGTGCATAATATGTGTGATGTAATTCCATCAGAGAGTGGCCCTAATAACAATACGAAACGTGTATATGCTCCTACAAAAAAGCATGACTCAAGATTTGGTTGGGGAAGCAAAAATCCTATACCAGATATGGAGACGGGACAAAATCTATTAGATACAGCTTACGAATCTTCTAAAAACAAACAATTATATAATGTATATGAGGGCAAGCTGATTAAGTTTCAACCAGATAGAACAAATGGCTGGCACGCTTATTTAATGGATAATACAGCAACGGAAGTGCCTTCAGAAGTTTTAAAAAAGATGCTTCAAGATGGTGCCATAACAAAGGTAACATACAATAAATTAATTAAGAATAAGACAAAAAAATAGAAGGAAGACATTTAAATGAAGAGATTTGGAAATAGAAAACAATTTGCACTTGAATATTATGGTAGTGAACCAGATGGATATAATTGTTTTAAGTGCTGGATTGAAGGACAAGACATTTGCAGATATGTATTTCAAGGCAAGAAAGTTTTTAGTACTCATTGTGACGTGTATAACATTAAAGACTGGTTTGTTGAAAATTGGGATATAATTATGTCTTCATGTGAATTTCCATTGGGTATTCAAGCAGATTCATCTACAGATTTTTATGAAAAAAGTGGCGATTTTGATTCAGATGATGATGAAGAATTTTATGAATGGTTTTCAACACGTCAGGATTGGTGGTTTAGTCATTCGTGGTATGTATCTCGAAGAAATGAATATATTCCTAATGTGTTTTTCAGAAGAAAGGATGATATGATGGAAATAGATTGGGATTCGTCAAATTTGTATGAAGATGAAGGAGTTCAATTTATTTATCCAAAAGGGATATATTATTTAGAGATTAATGTATTTAAAAATATAATTTGTAGTTTTGTGAAATCTCTAAATGATTTATAAATCTCACACCATAGATGATTCGGAATGAATTTTGAGAGGTGAAAGCGCATGGGAATGGAAAGCTTCAATATCATGATATTACCTCGCAATATTAATGTTGTTCAAAATAAAGAATATTGGGGATTAAGTGGAATAACAGAAATAAAAGTAGATTTTGTTACGGCAGAGATAAGAAAAATGCGTAATATTAAAAAAAAGAAAGGAGGATATGTTATTGAGAGGTGCATTGAGGTTAAATTGTATGAAAAGGATAATTGTTTTCAAGGATTTGAGCTTAAAGGGTGCCTGTCCTATTTAAAAGGCGGTATAGATATTTGTTATAATTTTTATAACTATTGGGAAGCGAGAATACCAATGAAATTGTATATTCTTAATGAAGAAGTAGAAGTGCATAGTTCTACTGATTTATATAAAGTAATTTCCAATATGTATTTTGAAAAGATAAATATATTTGCAAAGCAATATGGCGGTATTGAAATGAAAGTAACTAGTGGAGATTTTTATCGCAAGATTAAAAGAAAGATTTGGTGGCATAGGGTAAATTCACATTTTTCATAGAAATGTTGTTCCAAATGCTTGTTGTTAAACGGAAAACAATATTGTTTTTCTTGGATCAATACATTTTTGAAGGCAGATATTTTGCATACATCATATAAAGAAAGGTAGATTTATGGATAGGTATAATAGACTAAGGCAAATAATAGAAAATGCAGGAGATTCAGTGGATTTTGCTGAGTTTGGAGAAGGTGTTTTGGATGAATGGATAGTTAAAGCAGAAAAAAGATCAAATATATTATTGCCAGAATCATATAAATGGTGGTTGAAAAATTATGGCGGTGGTGAAATATATGGCGAAGAAATATTTAGCATATACGAACAAGATTTTGATTCTGTAATAGGTGGAGATATAGTTTATATGTATGAAAAAAATAAAAAATTACATAATTTCCCGAGTAATATGCTTGTTATTTGCGAGGCCGATGATGAAACGTTTTATTTTGATACTTCTGAAGATAAGATAGATAATGAGTATGCAGTATATACAATGAATACAAGAGAATTATATGCAAACGATTTTATCGAGTTCCTAGAGAAGCGAATTTTAAATTAAATCATGGGCAAGGAATCCAGATATAATGTAAATATAGCATCACGGATTATCTGGCATTTGCAAGCTGGCAGAAACGCAGCTGATATCCATCGTGTTTTGAAAGTATCAGGAGAGTGGAATTATGATTGAGTTGATTAAGAGTAGTAGAATTTCAATTGATCTAAAGATGGATATGCAAGGCATCGAGGAAATACTTATGTATATTAAAGAGCTAAATAATAAAAATGTAAAATCTCCCAAAATATTATATTCAGGGAATACAAGGAATCTTGAAATAGAACTTGATACTGATGTAGATGAACTGATAATTAGCAAAGACGTTGTAAAGCTATATATGGACGGTGAAGAACTGGAATATTTGGAAGAAAGGTTAAAAGATGCCTTAATAAGCAGATGTTTTTATCCGGCAGAAGTGTTTGAAAAAAATATAAAAACATGTATGCGACCATATACGGCTTAGTACAGGATCCGTAAGTATACAATAGACGAGGTGCAGTTGTATGAAATACTTGTTATTGCAGTTTGCTGAAGAAAAGTATTGGTGTGAATTCTTTAACGAGGAGATCCATTACATTCAGATGCATGTTTGGCAGAGCCGTTTTTTAAGGATTGGATGGAGTATTCCAAAGAGCCTATTGAATATGACAGATGTGCGGCTTACAAAATCCCCTTATTCTTAGGCGGAGAGGATACGGAAACTAATCTTGAAAACAGCGATATGGAGGTGTATTGGAGCATAGTGTCGCAGATAAAAAATAAGCTGTAAATAGAAATATGTATTTCAGGGTTGAGAATTAGTATACTTATTAAGTGGCTGAGCAGGGCGTGTCGGTGCAAATATTTGATTACAGGAGATTACAAACATGAGAAAACATGAAAGAATATATCATATTATACCAGGTATTTTAATTAATGATAAATCTATTGTTAATAGAATTTTTGCATTACTTGATAGTGTTCCTTTTGATAAGTGGATAGAGGTCAATGAAGAAATTTATTCATCAAATTTTTTTCAACAATATGATGAATTTTACGTTATGTATTTGGATCCCCAGGGCTTGGTTGAGAGATTATGGGTTACTGGTTGTCAAGATATTGTAAGTTTTATGAAAGAGCGTATTAGCTATGAATATGGTGATGGAGTAGATATGGCAATTTGTACAAAAGAGATTAATGATGCTGTTATTTGTAATCACGATGGGCAGGTTTTTATGCTAAAAGAGCAATAAAGTTTACCTGTGGGAAATTTTCTGCGGGTTAAATACCGGGAATAGCTGTAAATAAGTCATGGGAATTGGAGTAAAAAGTGGAAGTTACATATAAAAAATTTATCAATAAAGAAAAAGATAATAGAGTAGAGTTCTTACTAATCAATTACGATTATATGGATGGAAATGATTATCTTGCCAAATTATTTTCTGAAGAATATGGATTTGATGTCGGAGATATAATTGACGGGTGGTGGTATAGAATTATTCGTCTAAATTTGAATAGTTGCGAGTATGAGTTATTGTGGCATGAGGATACAGGAAATGAAATATATTGTTTAAATCAGACAGAAGAAAAGAATAATATTTTACAGCAAAGATTGGAGAGGATATTGAAGATTCTTAATTCTCGGCAAAGAAATGGAAATTTTGAAAGTTAAAAAGCCGGAGCCTGAACCGCTACAGCTATATGTGTAGTATAGCTGGTCGGTATACGTTGTATTTATGGACAAGGCTTAATCTGCGAGGAGACGATAACCAATGAGCGAATGTATAATTTGTAAAGGGAATGGCCACTTAAGTGATTTGGGATTTTCTATAGTAGATGCAAGTGATTTTTTGATGAGAGGAGCATTTTGGTTAGGCGGAACAAGTGATATATGGACATTTAAATATAAGGGGAAGGAAATAGATAGTATTATTACTGATGCACAAAGTCAAATGCATAATGGAATTCGATATGAAGACACGCAAATATATAAGGTGCTCAATTGTTTAATCGACAATAATATTTGCTTTGCAATGTGGTACGATGTTTATGTAGAGGATCTTGATTTGTGCAATACAAAAGATGAAGTATTAAAAGTTTGTTATGAGCAGATAATGGATGAAAGTGGAATGTGCGAAGTATATATTGTATCCAATATTGTATAGTAAAATCCTGTCCTTGAACAGAAAGCAGTATTGAGATAAAAAATCACGTTTTTAAGTTTTCTTAAATTTTCATGAACTAATTTTAGGATTCGTATTGACAAACAGCACTCTATTCAATATAATCTAAATAGTTTATTGTTATAATGTCTACAAAGGAGGAAAATCATCATGAAGAACAAGATACTTAAAAGTATTGTATTGGCTACAAGTATCATATGTTGCAGTTTGTGTCTGTGTGTTGCACCTACAGTAACACTGTCTGCTCAGGCGGCGGCCAGTGAGACTACTGTCAGCCCTCAGGCAGATATTAAGGAATGGGTAACAAAGGAAGAGGACGGAAAGCTCTGGAAGAGATTGTGGAATGCTTCCAAACTTAGATGGGAAACTGATTGGATATATGTCCGGGATTTGTAAGGTGGTTTCGGCGTCCGGTCTTAAATAGTCAAAACGGGCTTTTGCTTTCGATGAATATCGACGGATAAAAGCCTGTTTTTGTTGACTTATGGTGAAGAATAGCATATAATGAGCCTATCAAATTAAGAAAGGATTAATGCTATGATGAACCCTAGAGAGCTGGATGTGCTTAACATCCTTTGGAAGTCCGAACAGCCCATGATGGCTACTGATATCGTAAACGCAGGAGATGGCCTGACCCAGAGCACGGTCACTGCCGTACTGAGAAAGCTTCTGCACTCCAAGCTGGTGGAGGTAGTGGGTGTCACCCACAGCGGCAAGGTTCTGAGCCGCACCTATCGTCCCACAGAGGCCTCCAGAGACGTAATTATGCAGGACTTTGCCAGCAATTACAATTGTTTCCAGGATATTATCTCCAAGGGAAGTCTCTTTGCCGCTCTGCTGCAGACTGACCGCTCTCCTCAGGAGATGAAGAAGGATATCGAGGAAATGAAACAGATGTTGAAGGAATACGAGAAAGAATACATTCAGAAAAAATAGACGAGGTGATTATGATGCATGCCTCTTTATCTACGGTTATAATGACCATTATCACAACCAATATATTTTTGATATTATTGACATTGTTGCTCAGGAAGCCGAAGTGGCTGATTCGTGCAGGATATAAGATGCTGGCGGTATTTGCAGTCTTTGCTGTGCTACGCTTTTTGTTTCCCGTTGAGCTTCCTTTTACCGTGACGAAGCGTCTTCCCGGATTTCTCTCGACAATGCTTTTTGTTTGTCGATATTCGTTGTTTGAGATAGGAGCTTGGGAGGTTTCCCTATGGACGCTGTTCCTGACAGTCTGGGGCATAGGTGCGGTAATAGGTATAGGTCGGTTTGTCGTGGACTATTGGAGAATCAGTTATCAGATTGTCTTGTGTGGTAAGGAGCTTACAGACAAGCAACCTTACAAGGACTTGTTGGAGACTATCTGCAGGCAGAATAAGTGGCATAACTGTTTTCGTGTGATTGAGATGCCCGGTCTGAAGGCGCCGGTTCTCTTTGGTATTCTTTCGCCGCGGATTCTGCTCCCCGATCAGGTTCAGATATCCGAGACTGATTTGTATTATATATTGAAGCACGAGATTGTGCATCATTTTCACCATGACATGCTGTTAAAGATGATTGTCAGGCTCGTCAGTCTGGTTTACTGGTGGGATCCTTTCTGTATTTTGCTGAACAAACAGGCGGATATCATTCTGGAGATGCATGTGGATGATGTGACTGCCATAGCGGACGGCGTGCCGACGGCGGAATATATGAATTGCCTGATACATATGGGTACGGAGGCTTTGCAGAAATATGCCGGATTCAGGAACTACACTGTGGGAGTGCTGCCTCGGAAAACCGGCGCTCTGCATAAACGCACTGAGCTGATGTGCGGCGGGAAACCCGGCTCCCGCGCAGTCACGAATATTTTGGTGGCTGCCGGGGCGCTTTCAGTCTATCTGTTTTCCTATGCTTATATATGGGAACCTTATGGTACTCCGGGACTGAGTCTATTTTTAGAGACTGATCAGGCGGAGGATACTCTTTTTATTTTCAGGGCAGAAAACAGCTACTTTATAGAACGTGAGGATGGTTCTTTTGATTTATATTATGATGATACATATCATATGACTGTGGATTCGCTGGAATATTACGACAAGGCAATTCCGGTTTATACTGAGGAGACCTATCCCTATTGATTTGCATCAATTTGCATGAGCTACGGATAGATTAAAAAAGGCGGAGGTAATCCAGGGCTTTTCAAAGCCTGTGGCGTACCTCCTGTTTTTGTATATTTTGGGGAAATACATAACTGTTTGGGACTATACTTTTTTATGGGCGTAGTGTATAATTGTAGAAACAATCGCAGGGATATTTTGTTACCGGCAAAGGAGAAAAGCGACATGAAAAAAAGTGGGGCAAAACAGAACGGCGCTTTGCGGTTTGTCCAGATTGGACTGCTTGTTCTCATTATCTGTTCCGCGATGATATTCATGTATATGAACACACAGATAAAATCCTTGAATGAGGACGCGATGGAGCGGGTTGGCTTTCTCTATACGGAAGGGTTGTCCAAACAGATGGTGCTCCATGCAAATACGTATTTTGAGAATAATTTTGCACTCCAGAAGGATGCTTTGGGGGAGGCTGCAGAACGACCGGAAAACGGGCAGAAAGAGCATTTAAGAGAGGCGCTGCTGCAGAGGAATGAGCTTTTGTATGTTGCATTGTACGACACAGAAGGCAGGCTGGAGGTACTTGTGGGTGACAAGGATTATCATATCTATGATCAGAGTATAATGGATCGTGCTTTGGCGTTGCGCCGAGATATGGTGATTATAATGCATAATACTCGGGAAGAGAGAATTCTTGGCATGGTAAATGTTCAGGAGTTCACTTTGGACGGCGGGACGTATTCTGCGATTATATGCGGAGTATTGCCGGAGGTAATCAATGACAGATTAAACCTGTCGCATAATGACGATATGGTGTATTCTTATATAATCAGCCGGGAAGGGAATTTTGTAGTCCGCAATGAAGGTGCTTTTCGCGAGTCCTATTTTAATCGGATTCATGAAAGATATAAAGAGTACGGAGAAATGACATCGGAGGATTATGTCCGACGGCTGAGCGAGGCAATGGAGCGGGGAGAGACCTGTGAAATTGTATTTACGCTGGAGGAGGAGCGGCATTTGTTATATGCCACCAGTATGTCTTATTCGGAATGGTATCTGGTAACAATCATTCCTTATACACAGCTGGAAAATATTCTCGGAGAAAATAATACCCATAGAAATCATGTTGTCTGGATGTGCGCATTGCTTCTCTGCGTTGTGTATGGCATTGTATTCAGCCTGTATATCATCATCTCCAGACGCCAGATTAAGGTGCTGGAGGAGCTGGAGAAAGAGGCGGTTGCGGCGAGCAAGGCCAAGAGTGAATTCTTATCCAACATGAGCCATGATATCCGGACGCCCATGAACGCCATTATCGGCATGACAAATATTGCCAGCGCCAATCTGGACAACAGGGAGAAGACGGAGGAATGTCTGAAGAAGATATCACAGGCCAGCAATCATCTGCTCAGTCTGATCAATGACGTGCTGGATATGTCCAAGATTGAGAGCGGGAAGATGACGCTTTCCATCACGCAGATGTCCCTGCGCAAAAGTATGGAAAATCTCGTTATGATAATACAGCCCCAGATTAAGAGCAAACATCAGAAATTTGACATCTATATTCAGAATATTATAGCAGAGGAGATTTACTGCGATAATCTGCGTTTGAATCAGGTTATCATTAATCTGCTCTCCAATGCGGTAAAATACACACCCGATGGAGGGAATATTTCCCTCGTGCTGACGCAGGAGACTTCTGCGCTGGGAGAGGAATATGTCAGAAATCATATCCGGGTAAAGGATAATGGTATCGGCATGACGGAAGAGTTCCAAAAAACCATTTTTGACGCTTTCACCCGGGAGGACAGAACCCGGGTCAAGAAGGTAGAGGGAACAGGACTGGGTCTGGCGATTGTCAAGCGCATTGTGGAGACTATGGGCGGAAGCATCGAGGTGGAGAGCCGGCCGAATCAAGGCAGCGAGTTCCATGTTGTTCTGGATCTCAAGAAAGGCGATGTGGATGAGGAACATATGACGCTGGAGAATCTGAGAGCGCTGGTGGTGGATGACGACGAGGAGCTGTGCAGGAGCACGCAGTATGCGTTGAAGGAGATACATGCAGATGCGGACTATGTCACCCGCGGCAGAGAGGCAGTGGAGAGAGTCAAAGAGAATCCCGATTGCTATGATGTGATTTTGCTGGATTGGCAGATGCCGGAGATGAACGGTGTGGAGACCGCCCGGGAAATCACAAAGTATGTCAAAAAGGATACGTTGCTTTTGCTGACATCTGCATATGACTGGGAGGATTGCGCGGAGGAGGCCAGGAGTGCAGGAATCCGGGGATTTATTCCTAAACCGCTCTTCAAATCCACTCTGTTCTTCGGCATCAGACAGTATATCGCAAAGGATTCGAAGACGGTAAAGGCACAGGAGATGGTAAAGACCGGCTGGAACGGAGAGAGAATTCTGCTGGCGGAGGACAATGATCTGAATGCGGAGATAGCCATGGAAATTCTCACCAAGAGTGGTCTCTCGGTGGACTGGGCGGAGAACGGCAGGCTTTGTGTAGAGAAATTCAGTGCATCCGAGGAAGGGTATTACGATGTTGTTTTGATGGATATCCGTATGCCGGAGATGGATGGTTATGAGGCAGCCACTAAGATACGGGCACTGGACAGGGATGATGCGGATGTTCCTATTATCGCCATGACAGCGGACGCTTTTGCGGAGGATGTGGCAAGGGCGCTGAAGTGCGGTATGAACGGACATATTGCAAAACCTATAGATGTACAGACATTGTTTTATGCATTACAGGAGCAGATGGGGAGCAAGTCATAAGCTGAATATTTGAAGATATCAGCTCATTGGAGGGAATCGGAATGGGGAGCAAAGCTTTAATCGTAGATGATATCAGAATGAATCGTCAAATGTTATTTGAAATCTTGCAGGATGAATATGAAGTTCTGCAGGCGGAAAACGGGAAGCAGGCATTGCAGATATTGGAGGAGCACAATGAGGAGATTGTTGTGGTGCTTCTGGATCTGGTGATGCCGGAGATGGATGGTTACGGCGTTCTGACGCAGATGCGTGAGCGGAAATGGCAGGACAGGATTCCGGTTCTCGTCATCAGCAGTGAGGAGCAGGTGGAAGCAGAAGAAAAATGCTTCCGATACGGGGTGTCTGATTTTATCAAAAAGCCCTATTATAAGCAGAGCGTGAAAAACAGAGTAAGAAATATCGTGGATTTGTTCCAGTATAAAAACCGGCTGGAGGAGAAGGTGCAGCAGCAGACTTCTATGCTTAGCTGGCAGAATGAGCTTTTGCGTCAGCAGACGGAGAAACTCAGGAAGAACAATATGGAGATTATCGACGTTCTGGGTACTGTGGTGGAGAGCAGAAATCTGGAGAGCGGGCAGCATATCAAGAGAATCAGGGGGTTTAGTTCTATCCTGGCCAACATGCTGATGGAGGCCTATCCTGAGTATGGGCTGACAGGGAAAAAGGTGGAGATGATATCTGCTGCCAGCGCGCTGCACGATGTCGGCAAAATCGCCATACCGGACGCTATTCTGTTAAAGCCGGGGAAATTGACTGCCGAAGAGTACGAATATATGAAATCTCATTCCGTCAGAGGCTGTGAGCTTGTGGAGAACATCAAAGATATCTGGGAAGAGGACTATGCGAAGCTGAGCTATGATATTTGCCGTTATCATCACGAGCGGTACGACGGAAAAGGATACCCGGACGGATTGGTGGGCGAGGATATCCCGATTGCGGCCCAGATTGTATCGGTGGCGGATGTATATGATGCGTTGGTCAGTAAGCGGGTATACAAAGACGCCTATGGCAAGGAGCAGGCTTTCCAGATGATTGTCAATGGGGAGTGCGGCGCTTTTTCGCCAAAGATTCTGAAATGCTTCCGGATGGTGAGAAAGAGCTTTGAACAGTTAGCGGACAGTCAGATTGCTGTATAGAAACTGTGAGAAATGCGCTGCGAGGGAAAAAGTCAGGGGAAACTTGTCTGTGTCCCTTTACTTCTCTCACAGCGCGATGCTATAATATAAATGCGGACAGAGATTTGTACATGTGCCATGCAGTTAGGAGCAGGATGGCACATAAAAAATTTCAAGATTTGAATCTGTCAGATGCGTATTTATTTGCAGCGGCACTGCAGGATGCAGAAGTCTGCAGGAAGACGCTGGAGCTGCTACTTGGACGGGATGTGGAGAGTGTCACGGTTCATGCGGAACATTCTCTGTTGTACAGTTCAGAATGCCGCAGCATTCGGTTAGATGTGTATTCCCGAGACGAGACCGGATATCATTACAATTTGGAGATGCAGGGAGAGAACGAAGGCAATCTGCCCCGTCGCAGCCGGTATCATCAGGCCCAGATGGATGTGACCAGTTTAAGACCCGGGGAAGATTTTAATGAACTCCGGCCCAACTACATTATTTTTATCTGCTGCTTTGATCCCTTCGGGGAAGGTTTGTATCGATATACCTTCACTAATAAATGCAGTGAGACGGGGCAGGAGTTGGGAGACGGCACAACCAAAATCTTTTTGAATACGAAAGGCAGAAATCCGGTTAATGTGCCGGATAGCCTGATTCATTTTCTGGCCTATCTGGAAAACAGTACGGCAGAGTGCGCAGATGAGCGGGATGATGCGGTCAGACAGATTCACTCAAGAGTAACAGAAGTCAAACGGGACAGAACATGGGAGAGTCGCTACATGAGGTTTGAAGAATTACTGCAAAAAGAACGACGGAAAGGCAAGAATGAAGGCCGAGAAGAAACGCAGGCTCGTATGCAGGAGCTGATCAGGCGAATGCTTGCGGATGGCGCACAGGAAGAGCTCGCCGGACTTGCAGAGAAAGACTTTTTGGAAGCGATGTATCAGAGGTATGGGCTGTAACAATTTGTTCTAAATATTGGTTCAGAAAATCTGTTTTTCATTGGGAAATCGTTGGGATTTCCTGTCAAATGTAACCCATAAACATAAATAAATTTTGCAGGCACGGCAAATCCTGTCCGTATTTTGAACAATATGATTTTAAGCAGAACTACTCAGCTGTTAATAGAGGGAGGTCGTCATGAAAATTTTAATTGTGGAGGATGACAGAGCTTTAAATAATGGTATTGCCCTGTCTCTGTGCAATGCGGAGACGGAGATCATACAGGCATACGATATCAGGGAGGCTCGCGGTTTGTTGAATCAAGCCGTGAGCCTGATTCTTTTGGATGTGGGTCTTCCCGATGGCAGCGGTCTGGATTTTTGTCGGGAAATCCGTCGGAGAATGGACGAGGAAAGTCGGGTTGCCATTATTTTTCTGACAGCTAATGACATGGAATTCGACATTGTGGCGGGGCTGGATGCGGGAGCCGATGATTATATCACAAAGCCTTTTTCGCTGGCGGTGCTGAGAGCCAGGATTGACGCGGTTTTAAGGCGGCGCAGGGAGCCTGACGGCACGGTCGAGGGTGGTATTTTCGAGCAGGATAGCTTTTTGTTTGATTTTGACAGAATGTGTTTTTATGTGGACGGGGAGACGGTGAGTCTGAGCCGGACGGAACAGAGGCTGTTAAAGCTTCTGGTGTGCAATCAGGGTGTCACTTTGACGCGGGATCGGCTTCTGGAATGGGTATGGCCGGATGGAGCGGAATATGTGGAGGAGAATGCTCTTTCCGTGACGATGAGGAGGCTGAGACAGAAGCTTCCGGGCGCGCCGATCAGGACTGTTTACGGGATTGGCTATGTGTGGGAGAGAAAAGAGTGAAAGTTTCTTTAATATGCAGGAGGTGAATCATGTTAGTCTGGGAGACAGTTATCATCGGCATCTTGCTGGCAGCGTTGTGTGTTCTGTATTTTCGCACCGAGGCGGTGTTGAGCCGGGTGGAGCGCATGGTGGATGCGGCGGTGGAGGACAGGCTTCGGGAGGAGGAATTCTCGGAGTCCAGGCTGTCGCGCCTAGAGACCAAGCTGTATCACTATCTCAGCGCAGGCAGGACTGCATCGAGGCAGATGGCGCAGGAGCGTGATTCCGTCAAGGAGCTGATTAGCGATATCAGTCATCAGACCAAGACGCCCATTGCGAATATTCGCCTGTATACGCAGCTTTTGGCGGAGTCTGAGAGTCTGGGCGGGCAGGAGGCGGAGCTGGTGACGCAGTTGGATGAGCAGACACGGAAACTGGATTTTTTGATTCAGACTCTAGTCAAGCTGTCGCGGCTGGAGAACGGGATCCTGGTTCTGACGCCTTGCAGGGAGAATGTGAGGGAACTGTTGGAAGGATTGGACTATGGGCAGGCGGCGGTGCGAAAAGGCGTGGAGCTTGTGATAGAGTCCGGCTCGGAGTGTACTGCCGTCTTTGATTTAAAATGGACTTTGGAGGCGCTGTCCAATCTGGTGGACAATGCAATCAAATACACGCCCGCAGGGGGCAGGGTGTGTGTCCGGGTCAAACCATATGAGATGTTTGTGAGTATTGAGGTGGAGGATGACGGGAGAGGAATAACGGAGGAGGAGAGCGCCAAAATTTTCACGCGATTCTATCGTTCCCCGGAGTCGGCGGCCGAGGACGGAGTCGGTATCGGATTATATCTGGCGAGAGAGATACTGCGCAAGGAAGGCGGTTATATCAAGGTGTATTCAAGGCCTGGCGAGGGAAGCAGGTTTTCGTTGTTTCTGCCCACGTAGAGCGCCGGAAACAGACACCGGGAAATCTGAAATCTGTCAAAACTGTAAGGATTGAGAAAGATTTGTGAAAGGAACTTCTGATATGATTGGTACTATCATAAAAAGTCGGGAGGTCGAGTATACAAATGTCAATATTGCAGATCAGTAATCTGAAAAAGTATTACGGCAACGGCGAGACGGCGGTGAAGGCTCTGGACGGCGTGAGTTTTTCTGTGGAAGAAGGCGAATTCGTGGCCGTTGTCGGCACTTCGGGCAGCGGGAAGAGTACGCTGCTCCACATGATGGGCGGTCTGGACAGACCTACTGAGGGAAAGGTGTCGGTCTCGGGAGTCGATATTTTTGCCATGAAGGATGATGCGCTGACGATATTCAGACGGCGTAAGATCGGATTTATCTTCCAGAGCTATAATCTGGTTCCGGTGCTGAATGTCTATGAGAATGTCACGCTCCCCATTGGGCTGGACGGAAATCAGGTGGACAAAGCATATCTGGACGACATTATCAAAACGCTGGGGCTTGAGAGCAAGCTGTACAGTCTGCCCAATCAGCTCTCCGGCGGGCAGCAGCAGAGAGTGGCTATCGCCCGCGCGTTGGCGGCCAAGCCTGCGATCATTCTGGCGGACGAGCCCACGGGCAATCTGGACAGCAGGACGGGCATGGATGTCATGGGACTTTTGAAAATGACAGGAGAGAAGTTCAGACAGACCATTGTGATGATTACCCACAATGAAGAGATGGCGCAGATGGCGGACCGCATCATCCGGATTGAGGACGGAAGGATTGTGGGTGGCGGCAATGTTTAAAGTAAAAAGTAAGGCTACGATCCGCAGACTTTCCGGGCAAAGCTTTGCCGCCAATCGCTCCCGGAATGTGATTGCAGTGTCAGCCATTGCGCTGACTACGGTTTTGTTCACAGCTCTTTTTACCATCGGCAGCGGACTTGTGGAGAATTTTCAGCGTCAGACCATGCGTCAGGCAGGGGGAGACGGCATGGCAGTGCTGAAATACATCGGTGACGAGGAATACGAGCGTGTGAAAGATCATCCGCTGATTTCGGAGATTTCTTATAATCAGATTCTCAGCGACGAGGTGCTGAATGAGGAATTGCTCAAACGTCATGGGGAGTTTTATTACATGGACGATGTGGGCATAAAGCTCGGTTTCTGCGAGCCTGTGGGCGGACATAAGCCCGAGGCGGAAAATGAAATCATGATGGATACGGAGGCGCTCAGGCTCATGGGAGTGGAGCAGAGAGAGGGCGCGCCGGTGACGCTGAAGCTGTCTGTGCGCGGCCGGGAGGTGGAGAGGGATTTTATTCTGTCCGGCTGGTGGGAGGCGGACCCGGTGTTTCAGGCCTCTCTTCTGGTTGGCTCCAAGGCTTATGCGGAAGCCCATGAGGAGGAGTTGTATAACAGCTATAGGGAAGACTCTTATCTCACCGGCGCTATCAACAGTTATATCATGTTCCACAATTCCATGAATTTGGAGAAGAAATTGGAGCGAGTTATCACGGAGAGCGGTTACTCCCGCGATGAGGCGGCTTCCAATTATTTAGAGAGCAATGTAAACTGGGCCTATCTGTCCGCCGGCTTCGAGATGGATCTGCCCACTTCTGTCGCCGTGTCTGCGGCACTGCTTTTGATTGTTTTTGCAGGGTATCTGATTATTTATAATATCTTTCGGATTTCCGTCATGAAAGATATCCGTTTCTATGGATTGTTAAAGACTATCGGAGCTACTGGCAGGCAGATTAAAAGCATTATCCGCAGACAGGCGGTGCTTCTGTCCTGTATGGGTATTCCGCCCGGATTGTTTTTGGGATATCTTCTGGGATGTGGAATTGTTCCGTATGTCATGGACACCACATTTTATAAAAGTTCGAGCTATCAGACATCTGCCCATCCGCTGATTTTTGTCGGGAGTGTGCTCTTTGTGATGATGACCGTGGTGCTCAGTGTGGATAGGCCCGGACGGATGGCGGGCAGTGTGTCTCCGGTGGAGGCGGTGCGGTACACGGATGTGACTCCTGTGAGAAGGAAGAGCAGAAAATCTGTCTATGGAAACCGGGTTGCAGGAATGGCTATGGCCAATCTGAGCCGCAGCGGAAAACGCACTCTGCTGGTTATATTATCCATGAGTCTGAGTCTGGTGATTTTTAATACGGTCTATACACTGAGTATCGGTATTGACATGGATAAGTTTCTCGCCAAGTTTGTGGATACGGATTATCTGATCGCCCACGCAGAATACTTCCGGTATAATTATATGGGAAACGAAAATGCGGTGACAGAGAGCATTATCGAAGAGGTGGAGAATCAGCCCGGATTTGAGGAGGGCGGACGTTTCTTTGCCAATCGGGACAAGGAGTATTTCAGTGTGGAATATGCTCCCGGACTGGGAGAGACTGTTTATACGCAGGGGAAAACTCCCCGCTATGCGTGCATGGTATACGGTCTGGATGACTTTCCGCTGGAACGTCTGGAGGTGCTGGAAGGGGAGATTGACTGGGAGAAACTGCACAGTGGAGAATATATTTTGTCCGGGGTATGGCTGGACGATTATAATAAGCCGGAGTGGGAAGCGCCCAATTTCGATGTGGGGGAGACTGTGACTCTGCGCAACGAAGCGGATGATACCATGCGCTCCTTCACGGTGATGGCGAAGGTAGCCGTGAAGTATTTCACCAATTCTTCCGGTATATGGTGCGAATTCAATTTCTATATGCCATCTGCCGTTTACGGGGAGCTTGCCGCTCAACCAAGTCGTATGAGTTATGTATGTAATGTGGCAGATGAGCAGGAGGCGGCCATGGAAGCATTTTTGAAGAGTTATACGGAGTCGGTGGAGCCGACTATGGCTTATACCTCCAAGGCGACCAGAAAGGCCGAGTTTGAGGGCATGCAGCAGATGGTGCTGTTGGTGGGCGGCGCACTCAGCCTGTTTGTCGGTCTCATAGGGGTGCTGAATTTTGTCAATTCCATACTCACCGATATTTTTGCCAGACGCAGGGAGTTTGCCATGCTGCAGTCCATCGGCATGACGGGGGCGCAGCTTCGGAGAATGCTGATGGCGGAGGGCGTATATTATGCGGCCGGGGCCGGGCTTGTCGCTCTGGTTCTGAGCGTGTTTATGTCCTGCTGTGTGATGGCACCGCTGACAGGGGGCTTGTGGTTTTTTACCTGGCAGTTTACGTTGCTGCCGCTGGCTCTCGTGATTCCATTGATGTTTGTCATCGGAATACTGCTGCCCGTGGCGGTGCTTCATACGGTGGAGCGGCAGTCTATTGTGGAGCGTCTTCGGGAGACGGAAGGGTAGAGGTGCGCACGGTGATTCCGTTGACCTCCACGGCTCCGTCCAGCCGGATGACCAGACAGTCCAGACCGTCTATCTTGCGGGTCTCGATCAGGTCTGTGCGGTCGGGACTCACCCGGATGGTGATGTCAGGGGTCTTGACATCGAAGGAACGGGTATTGAAAACATTGCTTGCATAGAGGGCGGTCTGCTGCCCGGCAGCGGCATCGTAATAATCGTCAAATTCCGCCAGCTTCTCGTTGGCCACGCCGCTGCCTGCAAGCAGGGTCTTTACTTCATTTTTATCTAACATAAGGGGAGCGGGCTCCTCCTTGTGCTCCGCCACCATCTCCTGAAACTTTTCATGAATGTTTTTAACCATCTCCAGCTCGCAGGTCTCACCCAGAGTCTCTTCAATCAGGGTCTGGAAGGTCTCCTTCTGGGCTCCGGCAGAGAGGGGCACGGGACAGCCCAGAAGCTGTTCCATAAAGCCCTCATTCAATTCCTCCGCATCTTTGGAATAATAGAGAGCGCTGTGCAGATCGGCTCCCCGGTCGTTGAAGGCGGGGAAGAGAAAGCCGGTCTCGGGCATGCCCACCACCCAGTCCCGCACGCGGTTCTGAAAGATGTTTTCCTCCGGATTGTAGGAGAGACCGGGCTTGGAGAGGTCAACAGGACAGATGGCGCAGAGTATGTACTCGTACACTTCGTCCGAGGCATCCTCCATGTCCAGACCGTCCAGGGTCTTGCCCGGCACATCATAGACATCATGTATCAGAAGAATCAGATAATTTCCCACATACTCATAGGTTTCGATAATCTTGTCATAAAAGGCTTCTAGCAGCGTTTCGTCCTTTAATTTGCTGTCCCGCAGGCGCAGCAGGGATTCCTGTGTGCCGCCGGGTTCCTCCGTGTGCAGCGGAAAGTCCAGATTCAGCAGATTTTTTCCCAGAGTGCCGGAGAGGCATTTTCGCAGAATCTCAAAATATTTGAACATTTCTTCCTCGGGCAGAGCCAGGAAGGCCTGCTTGAAATCGGTCTTTTTATTTTTTTCTCCATCCACATAGCATCCGCAGATGCGGGTTATGGAGCAGTTTTTAATAGTAAAAAGTCGTTTTAATTCGCTGATTTCCTGTTTGGTCATGACAGTAACCTCTCTTTTTCATAGATGATTTTCAGTATACACCAAAATTTATTTTGGGGCAATGAGTAGATTTTTGTACAAAAGAGGGAAAATGCTGTGAAAAAGCGAGGAGCGAGGTCTGATTTTGGAGAATGTAGGCGGATTGTGCGATGGTTTGGAGTTGATGTCAGAAAGCATATTATTTTATAATGAGTTGGTACGAAAAATGTGTGACTCAAATGTATTTCGGACTGGAGGTAGTTTTATGGAACAATTGAACATTACTACTGCAAAGGATAATGAAAAAGTATACAAGATTTTAGATGATTTGATGCACGCGAATAAAGAGTTCCAGATCATGATTACAGTGCCCTCCGGAAAAGGCGTTTCCGCGGGAGCGATGGGCGAGACGGTGGTGAAGGAGACCACTGGGCGGGCCGTAGTGCGCGATCTGGAGCAGGATGTGACGGACATGATACATGAAATAGGGGTTCCCGCGCATATCAAGGGCTATCAGTATCTGCGGGAGGCCATCATGATGTCCGTGGAGGACCCTGCCATGATCAGTTCCATCACCAAAATTTTGTATCCCACCATTGCCAAGCGGTTCCAGACTACCCCCAGCCGTGTGGAGCGTGCGATTCGTCATGCCATCGAGGTGGCCTGGAGCAGAGGGCGCATGGAGACGCTGGACGCTCTGTTTGGCTACACGGTGGACACCGGAAAGGGAAAGCCCACCAATTCGGAATTTATCGCTCTGATTGCGGATCGCATCCGACTTTCCTACAGAGATTGATAAAAAACTCTTTTCCCATATGAGAAAATGGTGTATAATCTAACTATCATACTTGGGAGGGTTTCAAATGAAGAATATTTTATTTGTGGCATCAGAGGGTGTTCCTTTCATCAAGACGGGCGGTCTTGCGGACGTTGTAGGTTCTCTGCCCAAGTGTATCGATAAGGAATACTTTGATGTGCGTGTGTTTATCCCCAAATACACCTGTATGAAGCAGGAGATGAAGGATAAATTACAGTATGTTACGCACTTTTATATGGATTTCAACTGGAAGAATGTGTATGTGGGCATTCTGGAGGCTACGGTGGACGGCGTCCACTATTATTTCATCGATAACGAGGATTATTTCGGCGGCTTCAAGCCCTACGGGGATAACGTGATCTGGGAGATTGAGAAATATGCCTTCTTTAGCAAGGCGGTACTGTCCGCACTGCCGGTAATTGATTTCCGGCCGGATGTGATCCATTGTCATGACTGGCAGACAGGACTCATTCCCGTGTATCTGAAAGAGCGTTTTCATGACGGGGATTTCTTCAGAGGCATAAAGTCCGTTATCACTATCCACAATCTGAAATTCCAGGGTAAATGGGATCCTCAGACTGTGAGGAGTATCACCGGACTGCCTGCCTATTATTTCACGCCGGATAAGCTGGAGGCCTACAAGGATGCCAATCTGCTGAAGGGCGGTATTGTCTTTGCGGATGTGGTGACCACCGTGAGCGCCACCTATGCGGAGGAGATTAAGACCACCTTCTACGGCGAGGGTCTGGACGGACTGCTGCGCGCCCGCAGCGGCGATCTGCGGGGTATTGTCAATGGTATCGATTACAGTGACTTTAATCCCGAGACGGACAAAAATATCGTGCGGACTTACAATGCGGTGAATTTCCGCAAGGAGAAAGTAAAGAACAAGCGCGCTCTGCAGGAGGAGCTGGGGCTTCGACAGGATGATCGCAAGATGATGATCGGTCTGGTGTCCCGCCTGACGGATCAGAAGGGTCTGGATCTGATCGCATATGTTATGGACGAGCTCTGTCAGGATGATATCCAGCTGGTAGTGCTCGGTACCGGTGAGGAGCGCTACGAGAATATGTTCCGCCACTTCGACTGGAAGTACGGAGACAAGGTATCTGCCAATATTTATTATTCCGATGCATTGTCACACAAAATTTACGCATCCTGTGACGCGTTTTTGATGCCTTCGCTGTTTGAGCCTTGCGGACTCAGTCAGCTCATGGCGCTGCGCTACGGCACGGTGCCCATCGTCAGGGAGACCGGCGGACTGAAGGATACGGTGCAGCCTTACAATGAATTTGAGAACACCGGCACCGGATTTTCCTTCACCAATTACAATGCCCATGAAATGTTGAATACGATCCGCTATGCAGAGCGTATATATTATGATAAGAAGCGTGAGTGGAATAAAATCGTTGACCGTGCCATGGCTGAAGATTTTTCATGGAATGTGTCTGCCGGAAAATATCAGGAGATGTATGACTGGCTGATTGGGTATTGAGATGTCACGGAACAGGAAAGATAATGATTTCGTCCTGCAGGCAGGGATTCTGGCGGCTGCGGGCATTATAAGCAGAATTATAGGGCTCCTTTACAGGAGCCCTTTAACTGCTGTTGTGGGAACGCTGGGTATCGGCTATTATCAGGTTGCCTACAGCTTCTATACCATCGTACTTCTGATTTCTTCTTACAGTATTCCATCTGCTATTTCAAAAGTCATTGCCCAGAAACTGGCGGTGAAAGAGTACCGCAACGCCCACAGGATTTTCCGGTGCGCGCTGGGGTATGTGCTTGTGGTGGGCGGCGTGGCCAGTCTGGTGCTGTTTTTTGGAGCGGGGTGGTTTTTGAAGGATGAAGCGGCAGTGCCGGTGTTAAGAACTTTTGCCCCCACGATTTTTATTTATGGTATATTGGGGGTGCTGCGGGGCTATTTTCAGGCTCATCGCAGCATGGCGCAGACCTCTGTGTCCCAGATACTGGAACAGATTGCCAATGCGGCGGTGAGTATTGGCGCAGCAGTGCTTCTGATAAAGAATGTGATGGGCACCATGGAAATACCCGAGGATGAGACACTGAAGGTGACGCGGGCCACCTACGGCGCTGTGGGAAGTGCGCTTGGCACCGGGGCGGGTGTGCTGGTTGCGCTGCTCTTTATGCTGGCAATCTATGCTTTGAACAGAAGGCTGATATACAGGCGGATTGACTATGACAGACATGAGTATCTGGATTCCTACGGCGAAATCATAAAGACGATCACTTTGGTGGTGACGCCTTTTATCCTGAGTACGGCGGTATATAATTTATCCAGCGTGGTGAACAGCAAGGTTTATGTGGATGTGATTCCGGACATGATGAAGCTGGACAGCACGGCGTCCTATAATAATTACGGAATTTTTTCCGGGATGGCCCAGACCATATCCAATATTCCTATTGCATTTGCCTCGGCCATGGCCTCGGCCATGATTCCCTCCGTGGCGACTTTTGTGGCGGCGGGGAAAATCAGTGAGGCGAGGGATAAGATCGGTGTGGCGGTAAAGAGTACCATGGTGATTTCGATTCCGTCGGCAGTGGGGCTTTTAGTGCTGGCAAAGCCGGTGACTGCGCTGCTGTTTCCCTCCCAGACGGATGAGACGCTTACCTTTGCGGGGACGCTTCTGATGTCCCTGTCTCTGTCGGTGGTGTTCTATGCCCTGTCCACATTAAACAGCTCAATCCTGCAGGGACTCGGGAGGGTGAATACGCCCATCGTCAACGCGGCAATCGCATTGACTGCGCAGACTGTGACATTATTTCTCCTGCTGCGCTTCACGAAACTGGATTTATACAGTCTGGTGGTGGCGAACACTCTGTATTCCGGCATAATGTGTGTGCTGAATCAGTGGTCGGTCCGCAGAGCTATAGGCTACAGACAGGAGATGATCAGCAGCTTTGGCATTCCGTTTTTGGCGTCAGCCTTCATGGGAGCGGCAACCTGGGTGGTATACGAGGTGGTGTATCTGTTGACAGAATCCATGCGCATCGCGGTACTGCCTGCGCTGGTCGTGGCCGTGCCGGTCTACTTTGTGATGATGCTGATACTGAGGGGACTCACTGAGGAGGAACTGCTGGGATTTCCCAAAGGTCATCTCTTAGTTAGAATTGCAAGACGCATTGGCCTCATGCACTAACAAAACTGGAATCTGAGGGGGTGGTATATTGATTGGAAGAATAGTAGCTCTGGTATGTTGCTTATTATGTGCTTTCCCTTTCTTTGTTATAAGTGTTTATGATAAAGATAGCAGTGAGCCTATTAATTTTTGGAGTGGAGACACCTCACTAAAAGATAAGGTTAAGGACGTAAAAGGCTATAATACGGAAATGGCTGGATTATATAAAAAGTGTGCGTTATTCTTCTTATTGACTGGGATTTTATTTGTAGTTTTTCCTATTGCTGGAATTGGTTTATTAGTGTTTGATTGCTCGGTTGGGATTTATTTGGCATATCGGTTTTATAAGGGGATTTTGAAAAGATATTCTTAACTTCCGGTTTGTGGAGTAGCTAATGGGAACACTTTCCGAAAAGGGAGAATATATATGGCGACTGCAGCTGTTGAATTTTTCGGGGGAGCAACTATGCCCCTGCCCGCGCGGAAGTTGCCGGAAAATGCAATAACTACAGCCGCAGTCGGCTCACTGGCTGATGAGGGTGATGCCGTCGATATTTCCCTCTGCCATCATAGAGAAATTAGTATAGTACACTACGAAGCCCGGTTTTGCCCCGCCGGGCTTTTTAACATGCTTTTTCTGGATATAGTCGATTTCCACTTTGTCCGCGCCCCGTCCTTTGGAGTAGTAGGCGGCCAGTCTTGCGGCCTCCTCGAAGGTGCGGTCGGGAAGTTCCGCAGCACCCTCCGTTTTGACTACGACGTGGGAACCGGCCATTCCTTTGGCATGGAACCACCAGTCGTTTCCTGTGGCGAAGCGGAAGGTCAGGTCATCGTTCTGATAGTTGTTTTTGCCCACATAAATATGAAAGCCGTCGCTGCTGAGATAGTGGAAGGGCTTGCTGGTAATTTTGACTTTTTTGCCGTTTTTGGCATTGCCGCCTTTGCCGCCGCGGCCTCTGTCATGATCTCTGCCGCGGATATAACCGCTCTCGATAAGCTCCTCCCGGATTTCCACCAAATCCTCTTCCTGCAGCGCGATGTCCAGAGCGGCGCTGATGGATTCCAGATGGTCAATCTCGGCCTTTACTTCCTCGGTCAGTTCAGAGAGGGCTTCATAGGTGCGTTTTAGTTTATTATACTTTTCAAAATAGACCTTGGCATTCTCTGTGGCGGAAAGCGTCTCGTCCAGAGGAATTGTCATAGGCTCGTTGGTGTAATAATTCACCACCTCGATAGATTTGTCGCCGGGCGTGGCGCTGTAGCCGTAGGTATTCAAAAGTTCTCCGTAAATGCGATATTTCTCCCGTTTTTCGGTATCCTGCATCTGGCGGAGCTGCAAGTCGTATTTTTTAACATTGCGCTCCAGTGCCGTCTGTACGATGCGGCGCAGATCTGCAGATTTCTGGCGGATGCGGGTGAGAGTATTCTTTTCCGCGTAATAGGTCTCCAACAGGGCGGACATAGAAGAGAAGGACACCAGGTGGTCACCGGAGGGCAGTCCTTCGGTCCGCGTGCCCGAGGATGGAGGAGCAGACGCAGAGGTATGTCCCGCGTACATGGTGAGTGGAATAGCCGCAAATTCCACGGGCTGTCTGTCGGTGTAGGAGATACAGGGGGCAAACTTTTCTGTGGCAATCGTCTCTTTTAATGCATCCAGTACCAGATACAGGGCGTGGAAGTCTGCCTCTGTGAAGGCTGCAGTGGAGGTGTCTCCGTCCAGTCTCGCGCGGAAGCAAAGCTCCTGTGCCAGAATGGGTGAGATGCCGGTAAAGCTGCCGTAAAGAGCCTTGAACAGTGGCCTGGGCTTGGCGGACAGTGTCTCGTAAAAGGTCTGATAGTCGGTGGAGAGGGCATCAAGCTTGTCTTGTGTCTCCACCACGAAATAAGGCTTGCCGGGCAGTACCTCCCGAACGCTGCTGACGGCTGCCGACACCCGCTTGATACTGTCGATGATGCGGTTTTCGCTGTCGCAGAAAATGATATTGCTGTGCTTGCCCATGATCTCGATCACCAGTGTTTTGCGGCACAGATCCCCCATCTCGTCGAGATGTTCGATGTGAATGGATACAATGCGCTCCAGACCCGGCTGGGAAATGTCTGTGATGCGTCCGTTCTGCAGATGCTTTCTGAGCAGCATACAGAAATTCGGAGCGGTCATGGGACTGGGTTTATTGCTCTCTGTGAGGTAGATCAGGGGCAGGGAGGCTTCTGCGGAGAGGAACAGTCTCTTCTGCCCGTCCCCGGTCTTTATGGTCAGGAGAAGTTCGTCCGCCTCCGGCTGGGCAATCTTGTAGATGCGCCCGCCCAGGAGGTTCTGTTTTAATTCCGATACTACGCTTGCAATCGTTACGCCGTCAAATGCCATGATGAATCCTTTCCGAAATCTGCCCACGACAGATTGATTTTAATCTTTCAATATATGATTATATCTTGATTTTCATACGGCGTAAAGATTAAAAAGATTTGTAAATTTGTTGAAAAACAATAGATAATAAATTAGAATAAGACGATATGATTGTAAAAAAATCCGTTAGGTTACTCTTACGTTGGGAAGTAATGGAGCATATGAAATGATAAATAAGATTATAGATAATATTACAACTTTGTTTGTGTTTATAATGACATGTGTAGTTAGTTTTATTTTATCGGCAGCCCAAAGTAATGATGTCAATCTTAGTGGCAGAGATTTATTGATTTTTTTAATTGGATTTTGGGGAAGCGTGATATGTATAACAATACGATATGCGTTTTTGTATCTGGAAGCAATAAAGCAGAATAGAGTAATTAAAAAAATATTTATGCTATTGTACTTAATAGTAGGAAGCAGTATGTTTATACTGATGTTGATAGTAGTTTTTCAATTAAGTGATTTTTCATTGGAACATGAAGTTTTATCGTATTACAATGCATATCAAATTTTTATGCTGGTGTCGTTAATATTCCAGTGGTTAGGAGAAAAGTTATTTGAAAAATAGTGTTGCAAAGCTGTGGCATAACTGCAATTGAGGATTAAAATTGCTTTCCTGACAAGAATATGGTAAAATTAATCCTTAAGAAGTCTCATAACACAGATGAGGAAAGAGAGGCCATTATGTTAAACAATAAAGTCGTTTTGATTACCGGCGGAACCGGCAGTTTCGGTAAGGCATTTACCAGATATGTGTTGAAGCATTATACCCCGAGAAAGATCATCATTTATTCAAGGGACGAGTTCAAGCAGTTTATCATGCAGAATGAGTTCAAGGAGTATGCGGACAGGCTTCGTTTCTTTATCGGAGATGTGCGGGACAAGGAGCGTCTGACCAGAGCGCTGGAGGGTGTGGACTATGTGATTCACGCGGCGGCGTTAAAGCAGGTGCCCGCCTGTGAGTACAATCCCGCCGAGGCTATCAAGACCAATATCAACGGGGCGCAGAATGTGATAGACGCCTCTCTGGATTCCGGCGTGAAGAAAGTGGTGGCGCTGTCCACGGACAAGGCAGTGAATCCTGTAAATCTCTATGGCGGCACGAAGCTGGTTTCGGACAAGCTGTTTATTGCAGCCAACGCCTATGCGGGCGCGAAAGATATCTGTTTCTCCATCGTGCGCTACGGCAATGTGGCAGGCAGCCGCGGCTCTGTCATCCCCAAATTTTATGACATGATCAAGAATGGCTGCACAGAGCTCACGGTGACGGATTACCGCATGACCCGTTTCTGGATCAGTCTTGAAGAAGGTGTGGAGCTGGTCATCAAAGCGTTGGCAGAGTCCACTGGAGGAGAGACTTTTATCTCCAAGATTCCTTCCTTCAAAATCACGGATCTGGCGGAGGCCATGCTGCCCGGTTGCAAGACAAGGGAGATCGGTATCTATCCCGGGGAAAAGCTGCATGAGATTATGGTGACGGTGGAGGATTCCCTGACCACCTACGAATACGATAAGCATTTTATCGTCTACCCTCAGGTGAAGTGGAACAGCAAGCAGAAGATAAACGAGTCGGGCAAAAAGGTGCAGGAGGGATTTTCCTACAGTTCCGGCAACAACACAGAGTGGCTGAGTGTGGAGCAGATCCGCGAGCGTTTAGAGACATTGGATTTGGAGAAATAAAATGGAACAATTGGCGATATTAGGAGGGGCTCCCGTAAGGGAGACCCCCATTCATTATGGAAGACAGTATATTGATCAGGCGGATATTGATGCGGTGGCGGAGACCTTGAGGAGCCCTGCGCTCACAGGCGGTCCAAAGATCGGGGAGCTGGAGAGGAGACTCTGCGAGGTGACGCAGGCGAAGTATGCGGTTGCGGTGAGCAATGGCACGGCGGCGCTGCATCTTGCGGCCATGGCGGCGGGATTTGCCGAGGGAGACGAGGTCATTGTGAGCTCCATCACCTTTGCCGCATCCGCAAACTGTGTGCTCTATGTGGGGGCAAAACCGGTTTTTGCGGATATTAATCCTGTGACATATAATATTGATCTGGATTCTGTCAGGGCGCTCATTACACCCCGCACGAAAGGAATCGTGGCCGTGGATTTCACAGGGCAGGCTGTGGAGCTGGACGGGCTGCGGGCAATCTGTCGGGAATACAATCTGATTTTGATTGAGGATGCGGCTCACGCCATCGGCACTAAATATAAAGGTCAGCCAGTGGGCAGCATTGCGGATATGACCTGTTTCAGTTTTCATCCGGTGAAGACGGTGACAGGCGGCGAGGGCGGCGCAATCACTACTAATGATGAACAGATTTACAGAAGGCTTTTGCGTCTGCGCAGTCATGGCATCACCCGCAATCGGGAGGAGATGGTGCATCCCACGGATGCTGCATGGTACAATGAACAGGTGGAGCTGGGTTATAATTACCGCATCACAGATATGCAGGCGGCGCTGATCGTCAGTCAGTTGGACAAGCTGCCCGCCTTTGCGAAGCGACGGGATGAGATCGTGAAAAAGTATAATGCGGCTTTTGCAGATATGCCGGAGATTCAGGTTCAGCAGGAGATTCCAGAATCAGATACCACCAGACATCTGTATATCCTCCGTCTGCGTCCGGAGCGGTTAAGCTGTGACAGAAGACAGTTCTTTGATGCCATGTGTGCGGAAAATATCTGTCCGCAGGTACACTATCTCCCTGTGTATTGGCATTCCTATTACGAGAAGCTGGGATATGAGAAGGGACTCTGCCCCAATGCGGAGCAGTTTTATGAGGAGGTCATGAGCATTCCTCTCTATTATGCCATGACGGATCAGGATGTGGAGGATGTCATCGCCGGGGTGAAAAAGCTGGTGGATTACTACCGCATTAGCAGCTGATGCGCAGAAGCTGTGCCCGGCCGTGTAATGTAATCGGCACGGAGTTTGCAGGCAGGAACATACAGCTTCCCTTGGTGAAGGAGAGAGTCTGGGAGGAAAAATGTAGGCTTCCCTGTCCTTCTACGCACAGAAGAATCTGAAAGGAGAGCGGGGTGGTGGTGCAGTCCGGCGCAGAATCCCCGGTGTTGATCAGGAGTCGTTCTACCTGAAAATATTTGCAGCGGCAGAGGAGCTCCGAGGCGAAGCCCGGACGGTAGCGGAGAACGCGTATGGGCTGGCGGGGGCTGGCGCTGCTTTGACAGTTTAATACCTGGAGCGCTTTCTCAATATGGAGGGGGCGCTCCAGTCCATTTTTATCTCTGCGGTGATAGTCGTAGAGCCTATAAGTTAAATTAGAGTTTTCCTGTATCTCGGCCAATAGAATTCCGGCCCCGATGGCGTGGACAGTTCCCGCTTCCACAAAGAACACATCGTCCTTCTGTACGGGTATTTTCTGAAGGTATTTTTCTATGCTATTCTGCTCCAGACTGCGTCTCAGAGTTGATTTTTCCATGTTTTGAGTAAAGCCATAAATCAAATGCGCACCCGGTTTGGCATCCAGCACATACCACATTTCGGTCTTGCCCAGCGAGCCGCTTTCATGAGATGCGGCATAGGCATCATCGGGGTGAACCTGCACGGACAAGTCCTGCGCCGCGTCGATGAGCTTCACCAGCACAGGGAGCTCGCAGGATGCATTTTGTGCTGCATCGGTCTCTGTGTGGGAGGAATCGGTTTTATCCCGCAGGCTGTTCATAATGCCGGAGGGATGGCTGCCCAGATATTCAGGGTGTTCGGCCAGCACCAGACGCAGAGACTGCCCCTGATGTTCGCCGCTTGCCACGGTGCTGGAGCCGTCCGGGTGAGTGGAGCACTCCCAGGTCTCCGCTAACGGCGTCAGGGGAATATTCTTGTGAAAGTCGGTGTTTAATCTGTCGCCGCCCCAGAGATAGTCTTTGCCCGCGGGCGAAAGCAAAAAAGGCATTGCTTGCAAGAAGGGATTTGCTCGCAAGAAAGGCATTGCTTGCAAGAAAGGTTCACTCTTCCAATTCATGTTTCTGTTTGTCGTGGACACTGATATCCTTGCCCAGCTGCACCTCCATAATTTTCAGTTCTGTGTCGGCGATGACGGTGTGGCGGCAGCCGGCCTGCATGGTAATTACGTCTCCTGCCTGCACAGGCTGTTCCATGCCGTCCACGATGGTTCTGCCGCGGCCGGAGATAATAGTCCACATCTCGTCACGCCTCTCGTGGCTGTGGTAATTCATCCGATGGCCGGGATTGAGGGTGACCTTGATGGTGAGGCTCTCTTCTTCCACATCCAGAACGCGAAAGCTCCCCCAGGATTTTTCCGCAAACATAATTTGTTGGTCGATGGCGTCCACGAAGGGCTTGATGTAGCTGGACTGTTCCTTGTCGGACACCAGGATTCCCTCGGGGCTTGCGGACACCACCACGTCCTTTAAGCCCATGCACAGAATGGGCATATCCAGTTCGTTGATCACATGTACATTTTCGCAGGTATCGTTCAGGATGGCCTGACCCACACAGTTTTCGTCCATGGCCTCCGTCAAAGTATTCCAGGTGCCGATATCCCGCCACTCGCCGTGGAAGCGCAGCACCTCTATATCGGGCTCCTTCTCCACAACAGCATAGTCAAAGCTGATTTTGGTCAATGTGTCATATCGGTCAAATAAATCCTGATAATCCGTAAAATCCAGAAGTTCTTCGGCGCGGTCCAGCACATATCCCAGACGGTAGGCGAATACACCGCCGTTCCAGAGCGCACCCTGGGAAATGTAGTTTCGGGCGGTGGCAGCATCGGGTTTTTCCCGGAAGGTTTTGACTCTGCTGACATTCTCTGTGTCTTCCGGGATGATGTAGCCGTATTTCTCGCTGGGATAGGTGGGCTCGATGCCCATCAGCACCAGATTGGCAGAGCTTGTGGTTGCCAGTTCACCCAGTTTTTTGAGCGCCTCAAAATAGTCCTGTTCCACAAAGGGGTCAACAGGACATACCACAACGGCCTCATTCTTGTCCACTCCCATGACGTCGTGCAGATATGCGGTGGCCAGAGCGATGGCGGGAAAGGTGTCTCTTCGACAGGGCTCCACACAGATGCCCACATCCTGTCCGAGCTGATTATGGATAGCGGACGCCTGAGTCCGGGAGGTAGCGATGGTGACGGCGGCGTCCCGGTCTGCCGTGCGGATCTGCCGGTAGACGCGCTGTACCATGGATTCGTATTCCCCGTCAGGACTTTTAAATAATTTGATAAACTGTTTGGAGCGGACATCGTTGGAAAGGGGCCAGAGGCGTTTCCCGGAGCCGCCGGACAATAGAATGATATTCATAAGATACCTCGTCAGCGTTTTTATCTTTTAGGTTAGCGTTCTGCGCGCATAGGATTGTTCAGGAAGTCTTCGTAGGTCAGACGGATGCCTTCCTCCAGCTCGGTCTGATAGTGCCAGCCCAGCTTCTCCAGCTTGGACACATCCAGAAGTTTTCTGGGGGTGCCGTCGGGCTTGGAGGTATCCCAGCAGATATCGCCGTCAAAGCCGATGACCTTTGCCACAAGCTCGGTGAGAGCGCGGATGGTCAGTTCCTTGCCTGTGCCCACGTTCACGGTCTCATTGCCGGAGTAATGGTTCATGAGGAACACGCAGGCATCAGCCAGGTCGTCCACATAAAGGAATTCTCTTAAGGGGGAACCGCTGCCCCAGCAGGTGACGCTGCTCAGCCCGGCCTCTTTTGCTTCGTGGAAACGGCGGATCAGCGCGGGCAGCACATGGCTGTGGGTGGGATGGTAATTGTCATTGGGCCCGTAGAGATTGGTGGGCATAGCGGAGATGTAATCGGTTCCGTATTGTCTGTTCAGGTATTCGCAGTATTTCAGGCCGGATATCTTGGCCAGAGCGTAGGCTTCGTTAGTGGGCTCCAGCTCTGAGGTCAGGAGACAGTTCTCCTTCATGGGCTGGGGAGCCAGGCGGGGATAGATGCAGGAGGAACCCAGGAATAATAGCTTCTTGCAGCCGTTTTGCCATGCGGAGTGAATCACATTCATCTCCAGAAGCATATTGTCGTACATAAAGTCTGCCAGAGCTTCGGAGTTTGCAACAATACCACCCACCTTTGCAGCGGCCAGAAATACATAGTCAGGCTTTTCTTTGGAGAAAAACTGCTCCACATCTGCCTGTCTGCAGAGATCTAATTCGCTGTGGCCGCGGGTGATAATATTGTGGTAGCCCTGGGCCTGCAGAGCCCGCACGATGGCGGAGCCCACCATGCCTCTGTGCCCTGCGACATAGATTTTTGCGTCTTTTTTCATTGTGGTGACTTCAACATTGACTTCTGTATTCATTTCAGTTTTGCCTCCCTTTTGGCCAGAGCTCTGTCGTGCTCAGCCATGATGCGCACCAGCTCCTCGTAGGAGGTTTTCTGGGGATTCCAGCCCAGGAGTTTTTTGGCCTTGGTGGGGTCGCCCAGAAGGTTGTCCACGTCGGTGGGGCGGAACCATGCGGGATTAACGCATACCAGCAGTTTGCCGGTGTCGGCGTCATATCCTTTTTCGTCCAGACCGCTTCCCTCAAAGCGCAGGGTGATGCCGTTGGCGGCAAAAGCCTTTTGTGTAAAATCCCGGACTGTATGCTGTTCGCCGGTGGCGATGACAAAATCTTCGGGGATGTCATGCTGCAGGAGCAGCCACATGCATTCCACATAGTCTTTGGCATAGCCCCAGTCTCTCAGGGAGTCGAGATTGCCCAGCTCCAGATGATCTTGAAGACCTTCTGCGATGCGACCCGCGGCCAGAGTGATTTTCCGGGTGACAAAGTTTTCTCCCCGGCGCTCAGACTCGTGGTTGAATAGAATTCCGTTCACGGCGAACATATGATAAGCTTCCCGATATTCCTTTACAATCCAGAAGCCGTACTGCTTGGCCACCGCGTAGGGGCTGTAGGGATGAAAGGGAGTGGTTTCTTTCTGGGGAATCTCCTCCACCTTGCCGAAGAGCTCCGAGGTGGATGCCTGATAGATTTTCGTCGTTTCCGTGAGACCCAGAAGGCGTACCGCCTCCAGGATGCGCAGCACACCCAGAGCATCCACGTCGCCGGAGTATTCCGGCACATCGAAAGATACCTGAACATGGGACTGGGCGGCCAGATTGTAAATTTCATCGGGCTGTATCAGATTGATGATGCGGATCAGGGAAGAGGAATCTGTCAGGTCTCCGTCATGGAGCGTGATGGCCTGTGCCGCAATCAAATGGTCTATGCGGGCGGTGTTGGAGATGGAGGCGCGTCGGATGATGCCGTGTACCTCATAGCCCTTCTCCAGCAGGAATTCTGCCAGATAGGAGCCGTCCTGCCCAGTGATGCCTGTAATCAATGCCTTTTTCATGAAAATAACCTCCGGTTTTTCGATTTCGGGAATATTTTACAGGTTTGCAAATCCTTTTTTAAGGGTATATTTTGAGAATTACTAGCATTATATTGACTTTTGTGATATTATGAGACATACGATTGTCCGTGATAAACAAGCTTGTCAGAGCTGTTTGTCCGCGGCATTTGTCAGGAGGGAGAGGTGGTATGAATCCTACACTGTTTGACGGAACACTTGTGAAATCCAATCGAATCATATATACTCCCTCGGATTTTGCCAAGGCCAATTTGATACATTTGCAGGAGGTAGGGGAGTTGCAGGCACAGAAGCCTCACACCAGCAGGCGCAAAAATCTGTCCTCCTATCTTTTTTTTATGGTGCTTGCAGGGGAGGGGATTCTGGAATACGAGGGCGAGAGTCATACGCTGAAGCAGGGAGACTGCGTGTTTGTGGACTGTCATAAAGCCTATGCCCACAGCTGCTCAGAGTCGCTCTGGCGACTGAAGTGGGTGCATTTCTATGGACCCAATATGGGCGGCATTTACGGGAAATATGCGGAGCGGGGCGCGAGGGCTGTGCTGACGCCCGAGGATGGGGCTGCTTATGAAAAGCTGATGGATGAAATTTATGCTGTTGCTTCCTCGAATGCCTACAGTAAGGATATGCAGATATGCGAGAAATTAACCTCTCTATTGACATTACTCATGGAAGACAGCTATACCGCGCAGAGCGGCGCGGACAAGGGAACAATCCGGCAGAGAAACGCTGCCAAGAGACAGAATCTGCAGGCGGTGAAGGAATATCTGGATGCGCATTATACGTCAAAAGTCACGCTGGACATGCTGGCGGAGCGTTTTTATATCAATAAGTATTATCTAACCCGCATTTTTAAGGAGCAGTTTGGCGAGTCCGTCACGGAGTATCTTTTGCAGGTACGCATCACCCGGGCGAAACAGCAGCTCCGTTTCACGAATAAGCCAATCGATGAGATCGCCCACGAGTGCGGCATGCAGGACGCCAATTATTTTTCCAGAATGTTTAAAAAGGTGGAGGGTGCCACGCCCGGAGAGTACAGGCGCATGTGGTGAGTATCTGATAAAAGAGGAAAGAAGAATGAAAAAACAGAATGCAAATACCGACAAATTCATAGACGGCGGGCTGTTCGGACTGCTCCTTCTGGGGGTGCTGGCAGTGACGTTCACGCTGTTTTACAGGCAGTGCGTGGAGAGTATGGTGGGGAGCGGTCTCTATACCTCTGACATGAAGGCTTATATTCTGGAGATGCAGGGGCTCGATAGCGGGTACAGTTTTCCCTATCCGGTGCTCTTTAAGCTGGCGGCACTTTTTCACATTTTTCTGGCGCCGGAGCTTTCCATGGCGCTTGCGACCACGCTGTTCAACGGGCTGGCTGTTGTGGTGACGAAGCTGGCATTGGACAGATTAGTGAAGTCGGAGCTGAAAGAGCGGTTTGGCGGGCGAGGATGGCTTGCGGGGCTGTGTGTCAGCATTGTGGCTGTGGGGCTGTTTTTTGTGTCCATGGTATATCCGCCCACAGGGCATTATCTGCCCGGCATCAAGTACAATTATCTGGGTGTGTTTACGGCGAATCCCTTTCACAATGCCACCTATATGGCGGCCCGGCCTTTTGCAATACTGGCATTTCTGTGGTATGTAAAACTGCTGGACAGCTATGAGAAGGGGGCGGATAAAAAGGACTATATCTGCTTTTCGATTTTTTTGCTGATTGCAACAATGGCAAAGCCCAGCTTCACCATTGTATTGGTGGGGACAGCAGGGCTGATCATGCTGTACCGGCTGTTTCGCTCCGGTTTTAAAAATTTCAAAAATACGATATTGCTGGGTCTGACCTTTGTGCCCACTTTTGTGGATCTGCTCTATCAGTTTCAGGGGGTGTTTGTGCCCGAGGAGGGGGCGGAGGGAGGTATTGGATTCTGTCTGGGAAGCATCTGGCGGCTCTACTGCGACAATATCCTGCTGGCGGTGGGACTGGCGGCAGGATTTCCGATTCTGGTGCTTCTGCTGAACTGGCAGGAGCTGAAAAAGAATACTCTGTATCGCTTCTCATGGCAGCTTTATCTCATGAGTTTTATCATGACCTTTTTCCTGTATGAAAAAGGTTTCCGCGCGCCGGATTTTAATTTTTCATGGGGTTACATGTATGGCATTTTCTTTGCGTTTTTCGGAGCGGTCACAGTGCTGTTGCGGGCCGTGGCCGCCGGAAAAAAGCGTATTTTCATCACGCTGCAGTCGTTGGCTCTTTTGTGGCATCTGACTTGCGGGCTGTATTATTTTTACGGAATCTTTCAAGGACGGCATTATTACTGAGTCGGGCTATGCCGCAGGCCGCATAGGGCAGCAGCAGCAGACCATAGAGGAAAATATAGCGGGCGTTAGCCTCCCAGATCATATGGAACAGGAAGCCGCCAAAGACTCCTATCATGCCGAGATATTCGTAGAGATGGTGCTCTCTTTTCTTTAAGAGGGCTGTCAGGACGCATGCAAAGCAGCCCAGATAGATTAATGTCTGGTAGAGATTGTTGTAGCCGATGTAGAAGCGGCTGTTTGCGCCTGAATAAAAGGATTCCACCAGCGGATGCCGTCCGCCCAGAGTGGCAAGGGTAGCCTGGCGGCTGGCATAGGTGCCGTCCGTCCACTGAGAGAGATATTTGTTCCAGTAGAAGTCAACCGCCTTGTCGGGATGCTCCAGAAAGTAATTCGTGCGTTCGTCTATGAATTGTATGCTGATGTCTGACGTTGCGGCGGCATCCATTCCGGTCTCCTGATAGGTGTTGAAATTAAAGCCGTTGTACCAGCCGTTTCCGCGGGAGGATTCCTGCATGCCCATGGCAAAGTAGGACATGGCGGGAACGCCGGAGCGCAGAGTGCTGCCTGAGCGGAGCTCATAAATTTTCTGTGTTGCGGGCAGAATGGTGAGGGAGCACGCCGTACACAGGGCCGCGAAGAGAAGCAGTCGGGGACGTTTGTTCTTCAGAGCTTCCAGCGCTGTTACCAGAACCACGGCTATGATGATCACAAGAGAGTTTTTGCGCAGCATCACCGCCAGAGTGAGCGTGACGAGGCTGAGCAGCCCGTAGAGCAGAGTGTGGCGGGAACCTTTTTGAGCATCATCCGCCTCGGAGGACTTTGCAGTGGATTTAAATAATTTTAATAGATAAAAGAGACCCACGGACAGAGCTGCAAAGGAAGGGGTCTCGCCGTAGACGAAGGAGCTGTACATAATCAGCGGAAGATTGGCTCCCGCAAGGATCAGATAAATACAGTCTGCCCGGTCATCCTCCCATAATAAATGAACGGTGGCATATTGATAATAAACGATGATACAGGTCAATACTACATAGAGACACTTAATAAAATGATAGGCATGCAAATCTGTGGGCAGGAGCTTCCAAAGGCGGATCAGAATTTCGAAAAATGCCATCAGTCCCACCTGTTGAGGATAGTAGGATAAATAGGAGTCTGTCGGATGAATGACAGATGTGTCACCTTTGGCCAGACTTTCGGCTGCGGAGTATACAGACCATGCGTCTGCGGCGGGGGCGGTTCTGCCAAAGAGGATGAGGAGTCCGCCAAGGAGAGCGATCCATCCAAAGACCATGATTAATAAAACTTTTTTGCCCACAGCTGGTTTTTTGCAGAACAGTCGGCAGCACAAAAGTACCAGACCAAGCAAAATGCCCGTGCCCAGCACATGAAAGAAGGGATTGTCCACCATGGTCTGCACCTGCTGGCTTACCATATCGTCGGCATAGCAGGTGAATAGGAAACCGGACAGAAAGAGAAGTCCTGTGAACAGCAAAGACAATATCTGTATGAAGCTGCAGGAAAAATGATAGAATCGGAAAGACATTTGTCTCATTTACTCTGCCCCTTTTTGGATTTTTGTTTTTGATAAATCTAATTCATAATTTTTGGCTTTTTAATTATAGCATAAGATTATTCATAAAAACAGTGGCTGTAATGGAATAATCGTGATAAAATAGTGGTAATGCATGAAATGAATGGAAGGGAAACAGAAGGAAATAACCATGGATAAAATTGCGGTATTGATACCCTGCTACAATGAAGAAAAGACGATTGCAAAGGTAGTTACGGACGTTCGGCAGGCATTGCCGGAGGCGATTGTCTATGTCTACAACAATAATTCCACGGATCGCACGGCGGAGATTGCGGCGGAGTGCGGCGCTGTTGTGAGGAATGAGTATAAACAGGGCAAGGGTAATGTCATACGCAGAATGTTCCGGGAGATTTCGGCGGAATGCTATCTCATGATCGACGGGGATGACACTTATCCGCTGGACTGCGCCAGAGAGATGGTGAATCTGGTGCTGGATCACGGAGCGGACATGGTGGTGGGGGACAGGCTCTCCTCTACTTATTTTTCGGAAAATAAAAGACCCTTTCACAATTTCGGAAACAGTCTGATGCGGGCGGGTATCAACAGTCTGTTCCGCTCGGATATCAAGGATATCATGACGGGCTACAGAGCCTTCAGCTATGAATTTGTCAAGACATTTCCCGTGTTCTCCAAGGGTTTTGAGATTGAGACGGAGATGACTATCCACGCGGTAAATTATAATATGCAGGTGGAGAATGTGGTGGTGGAATACCGCGACAGGCCGGAGGGCAGCGTGTCCAAATTAAACACCTACAGCGACGGCGCAAAGGTGATACGCAAGATGCTGCAGCTCTACAAAAACTATAAGCCTCTGGGGTTTTTTGGCCTGCTGGGATTTATATTGATTGCGGTGGCGGTGGCAGTGTTTGTGCCTGTTGGGATAGAATATCTGGAGACCGGGCTGGTGGAGCGGTTCCCGACTCTGATCGTATGCGGATTTATGGTGATGGCGGGGCTGCTGTCCTTCTTTGCGGGTATGATTCTGGAGGTGATGGCCGCAAAGGACAGGCGAGATTTTGAATATCGTCTGAATCGGGTCTATGATGCCAAAAGGGCTTCGGAATGAAAAGTGGTAAAACCTTTAAAACCGTTAAATTCAAAAAAATCAGAAAACGGGACAGCGTGATTTTCGGTATCATCGGATTTTTGTTCTGCTTTTTTGAGTTCACCGGCAGGTCGCTGGCCGCTCAGGGTAATCTCGTATGGACCGGAGCATATGAGCTGTGCCTGTTGCTGTCCTGTCTTCTCGGAAGCATCTGTTTGGTAGTCGGAGGCGTTTTTCTGGCGGATATGCTGAAGCAGTTGTGGGGGAAGTTTTCTGCCCGAAACAAAAAAATTGATCAAGAAAATGCTCAGGGAAGCAGGCGATTTTGTGAGAAGACATGGCAGTTCTGGCTTTTGTGTACCGCGTTGATCCTGCTGTGCTGGCTGCCCTGTTATCTGGCTTATTACCCGGGTATCTGTGCCTATGACGTCACGGTGCAGACCGGACAGATAGAGAGCGGGGCCTATAATGATCATCATCCCATCGCGCATACGCTTTTGCTTGCGGGCAGCATGCGGCTGGGCGAGGCGCTGTTTGGCGACGCCAACACGGGACTTGGTCTGTCGGTGGCGGCGCAGATGTCCTGTCTGGCAGGTGCTTTTGGCTGGGGACTTGCGCTACTGCGGAGGCGGGGTGTGAATGGGAAGATTATATTGTGCCTGCTGCTTTTGAATATGTTTTATCCTTTTCATATGTATATGAGTGTCAGCGTCAGCAAGGATGTGTTTTTCAGCGTATTTTTTCTGCTGCAGATGCTGGCTCTGTATGAATTGATCAGACTCAGAGAAAAGGGTTTTGGCGGCTTTGATGTGCTGTTTTTTGTGAGTGCTCTGGGTATGCAGCTATTTCGTAATAACGGCAGATATGCCATGCTGGTTCTGCTTGCGGCGCTGGTTGTGGCTTTTGTATTTGGCAAGGGCGCGAGACGCTTCTGGGGCAGGGTGCTTTTGGAGTGCGTTGTGAGTCTTGTGGTGGGAAGTCTGTTGCTGTCGGGGCTTTTTAAAGTTACGGGAGCAGAGCAGGGGGACCGCAGGGAGATGCTGAGTATGCCGATTCAGCAGCTTGCCAGATGCATGTTGTATCACGGGGACGTGGGAGTGCTGCCTGAGGACGACGGCACCATGGAGGAGCAGGACAAGGCTCTGATCAATGATTTTTTATTGGATGAGAGCTATAGAGAGTATCGTCCCGATATCGCGGATCCGGTCAAGCGTCATACGAATACTTATGTGGCCCGCTACCGCGCGGGAGATTTCATAAAGACTTATCTGAATTTGTTGTGCAGTTATCCGGGGGACTTTGTCAATGCGGCATTGGCGGTCAATGCCGGTTATCTGTATGTGGGGGATGAGAGTCATGCCCATATCAATGAGAACGGCAAGGACAGGGGGCTGGGCTATGTACAGACCCGGTGGGTGGAGGCGGAGCTGAATCCCAGAGGGCTCTACAAGGACTCCAAGTGGGAGGGCCTGCATGAATTGCTGGAGAGTTGGGCGGATAAAAATGCTTATCTGCGGCTTCCGGTTTTGAAATATCTGTTTGTGCCGGGTGTGTTTCTGTGGCTGTATCTGCTGCTGTTCGGCTGGCTTGCGGCCCGGAAAAAATATGCTGAATGTGTGCCGCTTGCGCTGGCGGGAGGTTATTATCTGACTCTATTTTTGGGGCCTGCCGTACAGCTTCGTTATCTGTACCCGTTGATGATAGTCCTGCCCTTTGCGGCGGCAGTTTGTCTGCGGCCACACAGTGGAGAGAGCAGTGATAGTGATATGGAGCTGACGCGGCAGAGAGCGGGTATGGCTAAAAAATAAGCGACAGAATGGATTGGAATGATGAGTGGGCAGACTGATAAATACGATAAATTAAAAAATGATAAATTGATTATTGGCGCAGGACTCTATGGTCTCTACTCCGCGCTTTACTGCGGGCGTAAGGGACAGCGGGTGACGGTTCTCGAGCTGGAGGCAGCTCCTTTTACCCGGGCCACCTATATCAATCAGGCCAGGGTGCATATGGGCTATCACTATCCGCGCTCACTGTCCACAGCCATGAAATCCGCCGGGTATTTCAAGCGGTTTGTGGAGGACTATGGCTTCTGTATTCATGACAGCTTTCAGCAGGTTTATGCCACATCCGCTCATTTTTCATGGACGGATGCGGCGGAGTTTCGGAAGTTCTGTGAGAGTGCAGGCATTCCCTGCATGGATCTGCCGGTGGAGCAGTATTTCCAGCCGGGGCTGTGCGACGGGGCCTTTCTCACTCAGGAATATACTTATGACGCGCATATACTGCGGGATTATCTGATGCAGGAGCTGGAGAAGCTCCCGAATGTGACACTGTGTTTCCGGCGGGAGATTACCCGCATTGTGAGACAGAGCGATGTCTATGAAATCTATGCCCGGCATGAGGACCGGGAGGAGGTCTACAGCGCGCCCTTTGTGCTGAATGCCACCTATGCCTCTGTCAATCAGGTGCTGAGACGGGTGGAGGGTGTGGACACCCAGGATTTTGGATTAAAATATGAGCTCTGCGAAATTATTCTGTGCAGTGTGGACGAGACTCTGAAAAATATCGGTCTGACGGTGATGGACGGTCCCTTTTTCTCTATTATGCCTTTTGGAAAAACGGGATATCATTCCCTGACTTCCGTGACGTTCACGCCGCATAGAACCAGCTATGACGCCACGCCGCAGTTCGACTGTGTGGAGGCCGGGCATTGTAATGGAATCTGGCTGGGCAACTGTGACGGCTGTCCCACCAGGCCGGAGAGCGCATGGGAGTATATGTCGGCGCTGGCCCGTAAATACATGCGGGAAGAGTATGGCTTTAATTATGAGAAGTCGCTGTTTTCCATGAAGCCGATCTTAAAAGCGTCAGAGATCGACGATTCCAGACCTACAGTGATTAAGCGGCTGGAGCCGGAGGGGGCGGGACCCGTCTTCATCAGCGTGCTCTCGGGCAAGATCAATACGGTGTATGATTTGGATGAGTTTCTGGATTAGTTGAGAGGTGACAGGTGAATAAGATGGGACAGATGGGCAAAGAGAAAAATTTTGTATCCTGTGTGGTATATCTGCATAACGACGAGGCTGTGGTGCAGGATTTCCTGCGGGAGATATGCGGAGTGATGCAGGAGAATTTTGAAAAATATGAAGTCGTGTGTGTGAACGACGGCTGTACGGACGGTACGGTGGAGCAGATACAGGCTTTTTTGCGGGAATGGGACGGCGCCAGGTCGGTGAGTCTGATTAATTTGAGCTTTTATCAGGGAGTGGAGACTGCCATGAACGCCGGGAGTGATCTGGCGGTGGGAGATTTCTTATTTGAGTTCGATCGCTGCAGCCCGGATTTTGACTCGGAGCTGATCATGCAGGTCTACAGAAGGGCGCTGGAGGGCTATGATGTGGTGGCTGCCGCCCCGAAACATGGCGTGCCCCTGACCTCCAAAATATTTTATGCTCTGTATAACTGGAGCAGTCATTTCCGTTACCGCATCCGTCAGGAGCGTTTCCGCATTGTCTCCCGGAGGGCTGTGAACCGGGTGAATCAGATGAATATTTATGTGCCCTACCGAAAGGTCATGTATATGAACTGTGGTCTTAAGACCGACACCATTGTCTATGACAACAAGGAGATGGAGCGCAAAAACCGAAACAGGGAAGAGCGGGGCAGCCGCAGCGGACTGGCTGTGGACACGCTGGTGATTTTCACCGATGTTCTGGAAAAGTTTTCCATGCTGGTGAGCGTTTTGCTCTTCGGATTCTTATTGATAATGTTCGGCTGGATCGTCTACTCGATTTTCAGCACGGTGCGGCCGGTGGAAGGATGGCTTTCCCTGATGGCGCTCATGAGCTTCGGATTTTTTATGCTGTCCGTGCTCCTGACATTGATTTTTAAATATTTATCCATTATTCTGAATATGAGTTTTAAGAGACAGCGCTATGTGGTAGAAGGAGTGGAAAAACTGACCAAATGATGCTTACGATTTTATTTCCGGTATTGAATGAGAGACTTCGTCTGGAGAGCGGGATTACCCGCACCGTGGAGTATCTGAAGAAAATTGAATTTAATGATTACCAAATCATCATAGTGGACAATGGCTCGGAGGATGAGACGCCTCAGATTGCAAGAAGACTCTGCGAAAAGTATCCCGGCGTAAATTATGAGCGCATCAATGTGCGCGGTGTGGGAGCTGCTTTCCGGCGCGGCGTGGAGCTCAGTCACGGGGATATCGTGGGATATATGGATATCGATCTCTCCACAAATCTGAGACATCTGGGGGAGGCCATCCATATCTTCCGAACGGTAGATGAGGTGGAGTACATCAATGGCAGCCGTTTTGCCAAAGAGTCTGATACCAGGGGCAGAAAATGGTATCGCAAGATCACTTCTCAGGGATTGTTGATTCTGTTAAAGGTGTTTCTGGGAATGAAGTCCACGGACGCCATCTGCGGTTTTACGTTCATGCGCAGGAAGGTTGCTCTCTCTCTGGTGAAGGGCTCCAGTCAGGACAATGGATGGTTTTATATGATCGAGCTTTTGCTGCGGGCCGAGAAGCGTGGAGTCAGGATTCTGGATTATCCGGTGGAATGGCAGGAGGACTATAATACAACGGTGAAGGTGTTCAAGACCGTCTGCAATTATCTGGTGCAGATCGCCCGGCTGTTCAAGGAATTCTATATCAAAAAGAATATATAACGTAACGATGCCCATATCAGCGGGCAGGAGGTAGACAATGAGCGAACCGATCAAGAGAATCGATCTCACGAGAGACTATGAGCGCCATGCGCAGGAATATCAGAGCGCCATCGAGGCGGTGTGCAGGGAGACCGCTTTTTCCGGCGGAAAATACGCGGGCAAATTTGACGAGGAGTTTGCGGCCTATGTGGGCAGCCGGTATGCCTGTGGTGTGAACAATGGTACTTCCGCGCTGCACTGCGCCATGCTGGCGCTGGGCGTCGGGCCGGGGGATGAGGTAATCGTGCCGGCAAACACTTATATCGCCACGGCATGGGGTGTGAGCTACACAGGCGCGACGCCGGTCTTTGCGGACTGTACAGCGGACACATGGGAGCTCGATCCCGCCGCTATTGAGAATAAAATCACATCTAAGACAAAGGGAATCATAGGAGTGCATCTCTATGGACAGCCCTTTGATTTTGCGGGAGTGAAAGCCATCGCGGATAAGCACGGTCTGTTTGTGGTGGAGGACTGCGCACAGGCCCACGGGGCAAAGTTCGAGGGCAGAAATGTAGGGACGCTTGGGGAGCTGGGATGCTTTAGCTTTTATCCCGGAAAGAATCTTTACGCTTTCGGCGAGGGCGGCAGCGTGACCTGCGACAGCGAGGAATATTACCGGCACATGACGAGATTGAAGAATCAGGGCTGTGATGTGCGCTATTATCACGATGAGATCGGCTATAATTATCGTTTGGAGGGACTGCAGGGGGCGGTGCTCTCCGTGAGCCTGCGCTATCTGCCTCAGTGGACGGCGCGCAGACAGGAGATCGGAAAGCGTTATCTTGCGGAGATTCAAAATCCTCTGATCACCATGCAGGCACATCCCGACAATACGGAGACAGTGTTCCATCTCTTTGTAATCGAGACGCCGGACCGGAAGGGTTTTGTGAAATATATGGCGGATGCGGGCGTGGAGTGCAATATGCATTATCCTGTGCCCTGCCATCTGCAGAAGGCCTATGCACATCTGGGCTATCGGGAGGGGGATTGTCCCAATGCGGAGTATCTGGCGGCGCATTGCGTCACCCTGCCGCTATTCCCTGAGATGCGGGAGGAGGAAATTGCCCGCGTGATCTCTCTGTGCAACAGCTATAGGGGAGGCATTTTATGACCGGAAGCTATCGCGATGAGCAGGCAGGGATTTATCTGCGGCTGATGACATCGGAGGACACGGATTTGATTGTGGCGTGGAGGAATTCCGACGCCGTGCGCAAAAATTTCATCTATCAGGAGCTGTTCACCAGAGAGGGACATGAGAACTGGATACGCACTCAGGTGGAGACGGGGCGTGTGGTGCAGACGATAATCTGTGATCTGAGCGGGGACAGACCTCTGGGTAGTGTGTATATCCGTGATATCGACAGGCAGCATAACAAAGCCGAGTACGGCATTTTTATCGGGGAGGCGGACGCCAGAGGCAGAGGAGTCGGAACTGCCGCCGCCAGACTGATGCTGCGGTACTGTTTTGAAGAAGAGAAGCTCCACAGAGTTTATCTGCGCGCTCTGGCGGGGAACGAGCAGGCCATTCGCAGCTATGAGAAGGCAGGCTTTGAGCGGGAAGGATATCTGCGGCAAGATGTCTGTATCGACGGCGAATATCGAGATATTGTTTGGATGGCTGCAATTGCAAAATAGCGGCCGGGAAGGTTATCGAAGGGTTGTCTGAATGAAAAAAGTGAGTTTTGTGATTCCCTGTTACCGCTCCGAGAAAACGCTGGAGCATGTGGTGACAGAAATCCACGATAAAATGAAAACGCTTGCGGAGTATGATTATGAGATCATTCTTGTGAATGACTGCTCTCCTGATGGGACGCTGGCAGTAATCCGCAGACTGTGCGAGGCAGATGAAAAGATAAAGGGTATCAGTTTTGCGCGGAATTTCGGGCAGCACTCCGCGTTGATGGCGGGGCTGCGGCAGTCCAAGGGTGACTATGTGGTCTGTCTGGACGATGACGGGCAGACGCCTGCGGACGAAGTGGATAAGCTGCTCTCAAAACTGGAAGAGGGATATGACGCGGTCTATGCGAAGTATGAGCACAAGCAGCATTCTGCGTTTCGGAATATGGGCAGCAAGGTCAATGAGCTGATGACCCGGGTGATGCTGGAGAAGCCCAAGGACTTGTATGTGTCCAGTTATTTTGCGGTGCGGCGTTTTGTGGCGGAGGATATGATACGCTATGAGAATTCCTATCCCTATGTGATCGGACTGGTTCTGAGAACCACCAAGAATATCACCAATGTCATTGTGCAACACAGGGAGCGGGAGGAGGGAAGCTCCGGCTATACTTTCAAAAAGCTGATGGGCCTCTGGTTTAATGGTTTTACGGCTTTTTCTGTAAAGCCGCTGCGTATTGCCACCGCGGCGGGTGTTTTCAGCGCCTGTGTCGGATTTTTGTACGGCATTTATACGATTATCAAGCGTCTGGTGAATCCGGCAGTGCCCATGGGATTCAGCGCATTGATGGCGGCGCTGGTGTTTTTCGGCGGCATGATTATGATTATGCTGGGGCTGATCGGAGAATACATCGGAAGAATTTATATCAGTATGAATAATTCCCCTCAGTATGTAATCAGAGAGAGGATGAACTGTGAAGAGATATTGTGAAAGGAAATTGCGTTGAAAGGATGAGAGTCCGAATGAGGAGACTGGACGGATTACTGAGCTGGTGGAAAGAGGATAAACGATATCTGTTATTGTGCAAAGCGCTGCTTCTGGCGCTTTTGCCTGTTTTATGCTGTCTGGTGGGCAGCGCGGCGGAGGGCAGGAGTATCGGAGAGGTTTATCTCCCCGCTTCCGAGTGGAATGACGAGCTTTTTTATTACAAGCAGGTGGAGAGTATTGTGGACTTCGGCTATCCTCTGGGGTACTATGGATTTAACGAAAGCCATGGGCTGAAGCTTTCCTTTGCGGCGTGGAGTCCTGTGCTGGTATTGCCTTGGATTGTCTGGGGACTGTTATTTGGGTGGAATCTGCTGTCGCCGGTAATCTGTAATATTTTTCTGATGACGCTGGCCGTGTTTTTGTTCGTATGGCTGACAAAGCCCACCTGGAAGCAGATGGGGGTACTGACATTTCTGTTTTGTCTGTATACGCCCTTTGTGCGCTATATGCTGTCGGGTATGCCGGAGATCATCTGTATCAGTCACCTCATCGTGTTCTATGGTCTGGCGATGAGTTACCAGCGGTCGGAGCGGGCCGGAAAGCTGGCGGGACTCTTTATCATCTCAGGGCTGCTCACATTGATGCGCCCCTACATGCTGCTGTTTTTGCTGCTGCCGGTGTATTTCTGGATTCGTGCCGCCCGCAGACAGGGAAAAATCCTGTGGGGGATTCTGGGAAGCGGTGCGGTGTCAGGGATGGTTCTGCTTTGCTATGCCCTGATCAAGCATTATTTCGGAGCGGAGTATTTTCACCCTCTGTTTTTTACGGACTGGATCACGGTCTTTTTCACAGATGGCTTTGGGGGCGGCATACACAATTTTTTCAGCACCTTATATTGGAAGGGCAGGGATTTTTACGCGCATACCGTGCAGGGGCTGCGCACAGGCTTGGCGTCCGGCGCTTTCTTTGCGGGATATCTGGCTACCATGGCGGTGCTTTTGTGGCAGACTGCGGCGGATGCGGGAAAGCTGCGGCGGACGCGCGGACAGATGCAGGAGCAGGAGCGGGAAGTCCTTCGCGGTCAGCTCACGGCGGAGGCACATCTTGCTTTCTCCTTCGTGGGAATGTTGTTTGCTCTGCTTTTGATGTATAAGCTCACCGAGGGCAGCAAGCATCTTCTGACCTTCATGGCGGTGGGAGTCTTTGTGATCAGTCTCATGGAGACCAGATTTTATAAAAAGGCTGTGCTTCTGGGCGCTGTCTTTGCTTATCTGTATACTTATAAGGCGGTTGACCCCTATGATTATCAGACGCCTTATGTGAAGGCCGAAAGACAGGCTCAGGTGGAGGACTGGCGGCTGCGCTTTGATGCGGCGCTTACGCTTACACGGGATGCGGCGCCCAATTATGACAATGTTGTCATCTGGGTATTTAACGAGCAGAGCACGGAGGGGGAGACAATGAAATGGCAGCTCCTGTATGCGCTGCCCGAGGGCTTCGGCATCAGTTGCTGCCAGAAGGATTTTGTTTTACAGAATTTTGATGATTTAAACAGCCGCTATATCGTGGCTCAGGCCGGCGCAGAGGTGGCGCAGAGATGTGCGGACGCTGGATTAGCACTGCTGGCGCAGGATGAGGATATCGTGCTGTATGGCAGATATTAATGTTGGCAAGACAGGTTCGGGCAATATGGTTTTAATGTTATGGTGAATTAGGGGTATGAATTTTATATCTTATAATTTGATTCCAATTGGCTGGGAATCCCATTTCATTTAAAAGTTGAGATTCTGTGAGATGTGGACAATTTGTTAGAACTTGTTTGATAAGATGTAGCAAAGACAGTTTGAACGCTTTGAACTCTTCATCACGTATAAGGTAACGCAAGGAAATTACCACAGCAAACAAGTCATTTTTACCATATATGTATAAGTTTTTTCTCTGTGGGATAGATAATTTGGAATGGAGAAGAGTATCAGGAATCATATCAGTTGTTTTAAAATTGTATAACCGCTCTCCGTGAGCACACACGTTTCGGTACTTAGCAATGATTGTTATAAATTGGTGCAATTGCTTTTCAGTATAATCTGGATAGGCCTTGCTGACTTTAACTTGCAAATCGTTTGTCATATATTGATAAAAGGCGGAAACTTGTCCCATTGTCATTGCATTGGTCGCGACCCATAAAGGAACATTATGATATTTGCGCGCATGATGCGCAATATATCGATAGTTACTTGGTTGGGAAATAGTTTTGCTTAATGAGTTTATTAATCTTGCAACCTGTTTGGTATGCTTGGAGTAATCAAAATTATTAGGATTGAGGTACTCGGTTTGGGATTCTCCATGTTTCTCACAAAAATAGTAGGAAATCATGGATTTCAGATGCCGTTCAACCTGTAAAATGTATTGTAAAAATAAGCTGCGTAATTGTTCATCAAAATGATAAAATGCCACAATTTCGTTAAAAGTAACACCGTATTTGTATTTTTTTGACGCAGGATGAAGAAAGAGATTTTTATATCCTACAATTAAGGAATAGTAACTAATTTCTTCCAGTACCTTTTTGGCATCATCCGGATTTGGAATTGATAAAGCCTTATCATTCTGTAGTTTATTAAGCTGTTGCTCATATGTCATGAAGTTTTGAGCCAATCTAAATCCTCTCTTTCGTCTATAATATGTTAAAAAAGGAGCTCACGCATGAGCTCCTCCGGCTGTGGGCCCCTCGAGCATCCACAGCACAACCACTACAAATAATATACCATCACAGGTTTGAACTGTCAAATGATCTTTTGAATAGTGGTAGGTATAATTTATGCATTATAGATCACAGATATTCTAACTTTACAACAATTGTTTTTTGCTCGCCGCTGAGAAAGGACGTTCATTTTGTGTTTGCCTCGGTGGCTGACCAGAGCAGTTCGGCAACACCCTGTGCCATCACATAGCGGGTCGCTTCGTTGGGGTGGCATCCGTCCAGAAGATATTCCGTGTGGTTGGTGCTGTTGATATCCAGCTCGCTGTAGCTGTTGTAGCACAGAAGTCCCTTCTCGTCACACAGAGAGCTCACGGCTCCCGCATAATCGGGGAGCAGCCCGCCCACCTCGGATTGCGGCTCTAAGCCATTGCCGAAGTAGGAGGTAAAATTCGGTGTCATCAGGATGATCACGGCATCGGGATATGCGGCCTGCAGTTTATCCACGGCAGTGCGCAGCGCACCTATATAGGAGGCGCAGTCATAAGGATACTCCGTCCGCACGGGATATCCGTTATAATAATCGTTCATACCAAAGTTCAGAACAAAGCATTTCTGTCTTCTCTTCTTGGAGTGTTCAAAATAGTCTGTCATTCCCGCATAAATCTGCGAATCGGCATCAAAGGAATCAACATTTTTTGCTAAAAAGATATCAACTACATCCGGTATGCCGGGGAAACCATCGTCCTGTACGGTGGCATGACTTCCGCCTTGGCCGCAGTTGTAGGTGTGTGCGCCTGTAATGCCACCCACTGCCCCGGGGATGGATGAGGTCTCAGAGAAGGCGATAATACTGTCGCCGAAGAAAACCACGTCCCATTTGGAGAGTGAGGGATGCTCTGATTCTTCCTCGCGGCAGTCTGCCACCAGCGTCTCGAAATCTTCCAGGAAATCCTGATAGTTCTCCAGCGTCAGTCGATATCCGTGATCATGATCCGAGAACATGGAGAGGGTATGGGAAATGCCTGCGTTGACATTGAAAGCATTCTCATAGTTGTAGGCATTGCCAACCAGCCATTCCGTAGAACCATAGAAATAGACGGAGAGATTAGCTTGCAGCCATTCGCTGTCCTCATAGCGGGGAATTAAATTATTGATAAAATCCGTGTAAGCCTCGAGCATTACGGGATACTTTTCTTCATCAAGTCCCCGCCAGTAATCAAGAGAAGGATATGCCAGAATCACTTCATAACGCTTGTCGGGCCAGGTGTCCATCAGTGTCATCAAATCTTCAGCAGTGACAATATCGGGGCGCACGCCCAGATAGACCGTGGAAACCTCATTCCAGCTCTCGGACACTCTAATAAAGTAGTCGTTCAGCGTCTCCATATCCGGGATGCAGTAGGCGGCTTTCAGAGGGTAAATATCACGGTAATAGATAAAGTCGTCCTCTGTATAATTGTCTATGGGGAAGGTCGAGAAAAAGACCGCGGTATAGTCCTCGGTGGCGATTCGCTCCTGATCTTCTCTCAGGGGCTCGTATTTTTTATATTCCAGATAGCGGTATACGCCGAATCCGATTGCCGCTGCCAATACTAACAGGAATACGAGACACATTATTTTTTTAATCATATCAATATACTCTATACTTTCCTTAATTAATTTGAATTAATTTGAAATATTTTACCATAGATATACTGAAAAGTACAACAGGATTTGTTTTATGGAAAGAGACATGCTATAATGGACTGAGCGTAAAACGGGAGTTATCATACATGAAGAAAAAAAGATTTTTGAATCTCACCAGCCGGGAGTTTCCGGTTATTATTCTATATTTTTCCCTCTATTTCATAATCGGGTTGTCTCTCTTATTCAGACAGCCTTTCGGCGACCCGCCGGATGAGTTTAACCGTTATCTGATTCCGCAATATATCGCGCAGCATGGTACTCTTCCCAACGGTTATGACGAGTCCATACGGATTTCTTCCTACGGTTTTTCCTATGCGTTTCAGCCGATTCTGCCCTATATGGTTCAGGGGTACTGCATGCGGATGGTACAGTTTTTTACACAAGATCAGGACATTCTTGTCTACTCTGCCCGCATGGTGAACTTTGTATTCGGTTTGATCATGGCCGTTTTTGTGCTGCTTCTTGGTCAAAAATGGTTTGCTGACAAGCGGCTGCAATACTTTTTCTGTTTTCTGACCATGTTCCTGCCTCAAAGCATTTTCTTGCATACTTACATCAATACGGACTCCTGCTGTATGATGTCCGTCGCCATCATGCTCTACGGGCTGACCTGTTGTCTGGAGAATCATTTCGCCTATTCTTCCTGCACTGTCATGTCCATAGGCATCATTTTCTGCGCCCTGTCTTACTACAATGCCTATAGTTTTATTCTGAGCTGTATACTGCTCTTTATCGCCCATTATCTGTCCTTTCAAAACGGGAAACTGCGTCTGGACTGGAAGCCCTTTTTCCGAAAGGGATTGTTTGTCAGCATCCTTGTTTTGACAGGTATCGGCTGGTGGTTTATCCGCAGCTATATTCTCTATGATGGAGATATTCTGGGGCTTCGCACCAGAGCTGTCTGCGGCGCACTCTATGGCAGCGAGAACATGAGGCCGGATATGCGGGTTACTTACAAATCTCTTGGATACACGATTCCTACCATGCTGCTTAAATCGGATTTTCCGGTGCTCTCCATAAACAGTTTTATCTGTACATACGGTCCCATGAGCATTATCACTGCTCTCTGGATATATCGTTTTTACAAATTGATTTTTGCGGCAGGAATCCTGGGAAATCTTATCCCGTCTGCCCGGCTTTTGCGCCGGGGAGACCAACGCAGGGCGGCTGCTCGTCCGGTATTGCGCATTTTTTTCCATGCCAACATGCTGCTGTGCATTCTGGTTCCCTGTGTTCTGAGCATAATTTACTCCTATGGCACGGACTGTCAGCCACAGGGGCGATATCTGATGCCGGCACTGATTCCGCTGTGCTTCTACTGCGTCAGGGGTATTGACAAGGGAATGCATGCCTTGAAAGTCCTCTGCCTGCGCAGAAAGACAGATGCTGAGGAAGAAAGCTTATCAGGTTGTCTGTTTACGTTTTGCTATGCGGCGCTGACACTTGTGATTGTTGCAGCGCTCTGTGTTACTGTTTATGGGTATGTGTTCCCGTATTATGCGAAGTTTTGAAACGACAGATGTCCATAATAAATAGACCTTGTAAAATCAATGAGCGGCGTTACTACCAATATTTAAAATCGTATCCATCTTCTGGTTCTCCGATTTCATATCCAAGTGCTGTTGTCAGCTTGTTTTTCAGACTACTATACCATTCGTTCCAGATATCTTCAGGCATAGTTCCTGCTATCTGTAGTCCACTTGGTTCAACCGATGCCCATAAATCAATATTTTCTCCCCGCCATGTCGGACAGTTATCATATCCATACCAATAGGACATAGATTTATATACCTGACCGATTTTATCCCATATTTCATTGGGAGCTGTATAATGAATATTCAAATTAATATCATGTTCCAAATTTTCACCCTCAGAAATTCTTTTTTGTAATTTTCAATCACATGGATAGTATATCATGCCATTTAATATAATACCACTGCGTCTTTCTTAAACAAAATGGGTGCACAAACTTGATTTTTCGGCAGTTTTATCATTTTTGCGAGTACTCTCCACGCTGTCCGCATAATTCTGTATTTAGCAGTTTTAGTTAAGACTCGGAATTTTCAGCCGCATGGACATTCATCATGTCGATGTCTACCACGGAAATCAATACTGCAAATGCCAATGCGAACAATCCCGCAATTCGCGCGGGCGTTTTCTTTTGCATGCTGTATACCCCCTTTTATCTTCTGTCATGCTGTTGAAACTTATGGCACTTACAGTTTACCCCCCGAGATTTTCTGTCAATATTTTATTTCACAATTGAGTTACTGCTGTTCTTTAAATCTCGCTGTAAGCTCAATATCTCTTGAAATACGAAAATTGTATTCACATTCTGTGGAAACCAGATTCTCACCCTCATACCAGCCAATAAACTCATATCCTTCACAAGCTGCTGCCTCCGCCAGAACCCAGCTTCCATATCGGCTGCCCCCTGTTGAAGCAAGCGCAATTCCTTTTGTGACATCCTCTGATCTCACATGGATATTATAGTATACTCCTGTGTCCTCACCGAATAATTCCTCATCGGGCTGGATTTGCTCGGTTCCCATACATAAGACATATTCTGCATCCGATGCCTCTGCTGTCATGCTGAGAATTTTTTCCTCACTGTATTTGGGAAAATCTGTGGTATACTCCTGCCCCTTTTTCACTTCAACTTCATTGAAAAAAACCAGGCGAACTGTATTTCCGCCGGCACCAACAGCATAAAGATCACTTTCCTCAATGACATAGTACATTACCCCATCGGCTGTGGCAGTCAACTGCACTGTATAATTACGGTATACCGGCAGATAAACCTGCTTTTCTCCCGCACTGGTAATATATGTTACCAAATTACCGTCCGGCATGGGTTCTTCACCAATGGTGGCGGCCACAATATCTCCGCCTGCATTATATACGGTTACATCCACCGGCCCATTTACGCTGATGAGTCTGACTTGTGGCGGTGAAAACCCATTCAGACCTGCCGGATAGTCGTCATCCGCGGACTGCTTATCTTCCGTGCTTGGAGCAATCTCTTTCGTTTCATCCCCCATTACCGTATTCTGCATGAATCTTTCGGAACTACCGTCTTCGTCCGAAAGATTCCCCTGTACCTGTCTGTCTGCACATCCGCATAACAGGCATATTAACAACAAAATCATTATTATGTAAAATTTTCTTCCCATACTAATAACCATGCCCTTCTATATCAATTAAAACATACCCTGGCTTGTAACGCACGATTTCCATTTCTGCATGTGGGTTATTTTCCCTTAATCTCAATCCTGTCCAAAATTCCCTGAACGCTGATATTTTGATGTGTCAGATACATTCTCGCCACATCCTCAACAAATACTTTGTCTGCGCCCGTTGTCCGCCCGATGTCCTCCAGCGTATACCCCTTATCTATATATTTCATAATCTTTTTTACAAGCCGCAAAATATCTTTAGAATGTACGGACTCTTTTTTCGGCGTCCCACGCTCCCCGCTTAACTCTGCCGCTTTCGCATGACCGTAGTACACCTTAATGGGATTTCGCGCCAGTAATTTGTTCCAGCTGTCTTCAATCTACCGGAGGTTCTCCTCCTTTTCAAATACCCCGTCCGCATCATGGATATGCGCCCGCTGCACATCGGACGCCACGATTCTTACACCGCATCCGGCAATCTCCTGTGCGATTCTCATGTGGTCCGGATGAAAATGGGAAATAAACAGGTACCGTATTTCCTCCACTGTCGCCCCCGCCTCGCCAAGCGCCCTACAAAACTGCGGAAAGGAACCCGCCCAGCCCGTATCAAAAAGGATGCTGCCATTCGTCCCCCGGATAAGATATGTGTTTGTGCCGGAATACTTTAATTCTATTATCATCTTACCTCTCCATTTTACAAAGGGTTCATCTGCTTCGGCATGATAACACCGCTAAGCCCACGCTATTGAAAAAAGTGTCATGCGAAAGCCTTCCTGAGAAAGCCGCATCCCTGCACAGATGAACCATAATCATTCTAACATTTTTTGTGCATATACACCACCTTTATTTTTTTCGGAATGCTTTCATAGATTGAATGCTTACTCTATTTTTTGCCAGATTTTTGCAAACGAGTTGAATTCAATTTTTGGTAAAAAGATTGCTAAAAACATAAATTTAGAATACAATAGATATAAATTTATTTATATATTATGTATAAGAATATAGAAATTATGAGAGGGTGTAGAATTGAACTTATGAAATCAGTAATTGATAAAATGACAAATAATGCATATAGGATTTTGAAGTATATGTATTCTTGTCAGATTGAACTGCCAAATGGCACAAAATATAGTCCGCTTTCCCAGGCAGAAATGGCGCCTTTAATTGGTGTGAGCACTATAACCATAAATAAATTATTTAAGCAGCTAAGAGATGATAATTTGTTGCTTCCGATTGAAGGAAAACGGGGGAAGTATGAACTTACGGATAAAGCGATTATCATTATAAATGAAATGGAAAAACTAGAAAGTAAGTTGGAGGAAGATAAATAGATGCCAGTATTTAATGAAGATACCAGAGTGAAGATTCTGGCCGTGCAGGAGGCTATAGTGACTTCCACAATCGAGGTTACGGACATGGAAAGTTATGATCAGGAGAAATGGGCTGAGGCCACGCATATGATTGAGCGGAAAGTATTTTTGTTGTCTGCCGTGGAACTCGGAATAACTTTTGGTGTTGATTACACTATAACAAGAGAGGGAACGCCGTTAAAATATTTTAAAAATACGGAGCATTCCGTAAAAAAAGCATATGCGGCAGACGGAACGGCATGGCACTATTGGACGCGGACACCGTGGATAGGGGAAACATATGATGTGACAGTAATAGGGGTTATATATGAGTTAGGTACTGCTCCCGCAGACAGTCATCTTGGAGTGCGTCCGGCTTTCTGTCTGGGGAAGGATACTGTTGTGCAGAAGAGTGACAGCGTTATTGAGGGGAAAAGTGTATACATACTTGAGTTGGAAACTGAATGAGGGCAGACACTGATCCTGGGCTTTGCGGCAGTGCAGGTTCAGGATATGCACCAATGAATTATAAGCTCACTACAGTCAATATGAATCGAGCGCGATGAAATTACTCAGGCAAAAATTATGCCGCCCTGGCCTTAGTCCAGGGCGGTATGCTGTTTGTGCTTCAAGGCAGCTCCCACAAATCCCTTAAACAACGGATGGGGTCTGTTGGGGCGGGATTTTAATTCAGGGTGAGCCTGAGTGGCGATGTAGAAGGGATGTTCGCTGAGCTCACACATTTCCACAATACGGCCGTCGGGGGAGGTGCCGGAGAGGCGAAGGCCCTTTTCCGTGAGGGCAGCCCTGAAATCATTGTTGACTTCATAGCGGTGGCGATGTCTTTCGTGGATGATTTCTTCATTATAGAGCGCGTAGGCTCTGGAGTCTTTGTCCAGCAGGCAGGGGCAGGAGCCAAGCCGCAGGGTGCCGCCGATGTCCTCCACGCCGTTCTGGTCGGGCATCAGGGCGATGACGGGATGCGTGGTTCCGGGATCCAGTTCAATGCTGTGGGCATCGTTATAGCCCAGTACATTTCTGGCATATTCTACAATAGTCAGCTGCATGCCCAGGCAGAGTCCCAGAAAGGGAATACCGTGGGTGCGGGCATAGTTGATGGCGTAAAGCATGCCGTCGATACCGCGGGAGCCGAAGCCGCCGGGCACCAGAATGCCATTGCAGTCACCGAGCAGCTCCTGTGTGTTATCTGCAGTCAGGGTCTCGGAGTTAATCCATTTGAGGTTGACGGTGGTGTGATTGGTGATGCCGCCGTGTTTCAAGGCTTCCACCACGCTGATGTAGGCGTCGTGGAGCGCCACATATTTTCCCACTAATGCAATCTTCACTTCGTCGGTGGGATGCTTCAAATCGTTTACCATCTTCTCCCAATCTGACAGGTCGGGCTCAGGACATTCCAGATGGAGGCATTCGCAGGCTGCCTGTGCCAATTGTTCTTTTTCCATGGCCAGAGGGGCTTCGTACAGGTATTCCACATCCAGATTCTGCAGCACATGGTTACTGGGCACATTGCAAAACAGGGAAATTTTATCTTTGGTGGCGGCGTCCAGCGGATGTTCGCTGCGGCAGACAATGATGTCGGGCTGCAGCCCCATGCCCTGCAAATCCTTGACGCTGGACTGGGTGGGTTTGGTCTTTAGTTCCTCGGAGGCATGGAGGTAGGGAATCAGGGTTACATGAATCAGGATGGCATTTTCATGTCCCACTTCATGCTGGAACTGGCGGATGGACTCAAGGAAGGGTTGGCTTTCAATATCACCCACGGTGCCGCCCACTTCGATGATGGCGATGCGCATATCGGTATCGGTAAAGTTGCGGTAAAAGCGGCTTTTTATCTCGTTGGTGATATGAGGGATGACCTGGACGGTGCCGCCGCCGTAGTCGCCGCGGCGTTCCTTCTGAAGCACGGACCAGTATACCTTTCCGGTGGTGACATTGGAGTTTTTGTCCAGACTTTCGTCAATGAATCGCTCGTAATGTCCCAGATCCAGATCCGTCTCCGCGCCGTCGTCCGTGACAAACACTTCGCCGTGCTGAATGGGATTCATGGTGCCGGGATCAATATTAATATAGGGATCAAATTTCTGCATGGTGACTTTATATCCTCTGGCCTTTAAAAGCCGACCAAGAGACGCCGCCGTGATACCCTTGCCGAGACCGGAAACCACACCGCCCGTTACAAATACATATTTTACCATAATGTGCTCCTCCCGCTTCCAATATTTTTGAATGTAAAAAAAGAGCGAAGCCTCCCGCAAGTGGGAGCGTCTTCGCTCTGATTTTTGTCTACATGACTACGTTATTTATTGAGAGATATTGTTCTCATAACTGTAACGGTCAATCTGTGTTGTCACAAGTTTGTTCTGCAAGGTGTCAAGGTCTTCATATCCCTTTATAGTATAAGTATATCCGAACCATCCTCCGGGATATTGTTTGCTGAAAGTGTTGCTTGCAAGACTGCCCCGGGACAAATCTATACTACAGGTGCCGTCCGGTAAAAGAATCGGATCTGTATAAGTGACTGCCGTATAGAAAGTAAAGGAATCAAGAATGTTTCTGTCCTGATTGTCTATGGTGATCTGGATTTCATAAACCAGAATAATGTTGCTGTAATCCCCATAACTTTGAGCATTCTTTGCTGTCAGGAAGTAATTTCCGATGTAATTGCAGCTGTCCATACGAGACCCTGAATTCCAATTATTTGCTACATATGCATTAATCAGGTCATTCGCCTGAGATTTCATTTTTTCCAGGGTGTCTGCCGGAATCTGAGCTGCGGAATCAGCATAGCTTCCCAAACCGTCCACTGTAAACTGTTTCTCCGTTGTGGAGGGAATCGCATCGAATGCATTGATAAAGTATTGCATGGGATTCTGAGAACCCCCATCGTAAACTGTTACCGTCACGACATCTCCGTTAGACAGTCCGTCACGGACATCCATCTGGAAGGAGAGGCGGCTTGCATAAGGGGCAGTGGAATTGTTTTTCACTTCCGCGCTGCCGTTTGGTGCAATGCCGGTATAAATCAGTTCCACACCTTCAAACGGATCAAATGTGGCAACTTCCTCCAGCCCTTTTACAGTCAGCTTAAGGTCTTTATATTTTACCTTATATCCGAAAAGCTTTTTAATTTCCTCATCGTCGCAATCCCATTTGTATACAATTTCATCCCCATTGGAAATCTGTGAATTTTTATCAAAGGAACCATCCACATATTCTCCTATAAGACAGTCTGCCGGAGAAGAATAGAACATTGACATGAATGAGGTGTTTTCATCTTTACTTTTAAATTTAATCTTGTTGCCATAGTCCTCTTTGAACTGTTCGTAGTCAAAATCTATCTGCGCAGTGCCTACGGTGTTATAGCCGGTTACATTAATGGATGCATACTTATTTAAATTGATTGTCTTTCCTGCATTGACCATTACCACAACAAGCACTATAACCAAAAGAAGCAATGCCACAACGGCTGCCCCTGCTCCCGCCAATATTATAGGAAGCTTTGATTTTGCATTCGCAGTACCATTTTGCTTTTGTTCGTTTGTATCTCCCATATTTTCCCCTCATTTCTGCTGTTTTGACAGCTTTCTTGTTTGTAAACAACTGCATAAATTCTACAACCTTTGCTTTCCCTTGTCAAGTTAATGTGACTTAGTATTTATTTAGACTCTATTTGCTTGTACAGTTATTCAACATAAAACATTGCGAGTGCTACATTTAGCCGGTATCGAGCAGGAGGCGACAGGGATGGATTTGCAGGCATTGGCGGAGGTTGGTGTGTTTTCTTATAGTGCGTGCCGGAGTCCAGGGTGAAATGCGCACGGATGCGCATTTTAGGCTCTAGGGTGCATGGAGGCACCTTAGAGCCGACCCGTAGATTGCAATATTTATCACAGCACTATTAGAAAACACCCAACCGTAGCCAGCCGCGAATCCATCCCTGTCGCCTCCTGCCGACACTGATGAAATAGCACTCGCAATGCTTTAGGCTGAACTATAACCTTAGCGGTGGTACAGCTTCTGACTCTGATAATCCGGCTCGCAGGTCAGGTTGATGCCCAGTTTCCGGAAGACATTTTGATCCACCTGAGAGAGAATGACGCTGGAGTGAACCTCGGAATTGGCCAGATTCTGAAGCTGTTCCATGGCGCGTCTGGCCTTGTCGTCGGTGGCGGCGCAGATGGAGAGCGCAATTAATACCTCATCCGTGTGCAGACGGGGATTTTTGTTGCGCAGATGCCGCACCTTCAGATTCTGAATGGGCTCTATAATCGTGGGGGAGATCAACTGAACCTCGTCGTCGATATCCGCCAAAGTCTTCAGGGCGTTCAGAAGCATGGCGGAGGATGCCCCCAGAAGTTCGCTGGTCTTGCCGGTGATGATTCGTCCGTCGGGAAGCTCGATGGCCGTTGCAGGCTCTCCGGTAGCGGCTGCCTTGATCTTGGCGGCGCTGATAACCGGGCGCTCATCGGTGGTAATTTCGGCCTGCTTCATCAAAAGCTCGATTTTTACCAGTTGTTCGTCATCCGCATTGCCCTGTCGTTTCTGGCAGAGAGTGTTGTAGTATCTGCGGATAATTTCCTGTCTGGCGGCAGTCTGCACGGCATCGTCGTCCACAATGCCATATCCTGCCATGTTGACACCCATGTCAGTAGGGGATTTGTAAGGGCATTCCCCCATGATTTTCTCAAACATGGCGCGCAGTACGGGGAAGACCTCCACATCGCGATTATAATTGATGGTGGTCTCCTGATAAGCCTCCAGATGGAAGGGATCGATCATATTCACATCGTTCAGATCCGCCGTGGCGGCCTCATATGCCAGATTTACCGGATGCTTCAGAGGGATATTCCAGATGGGGAAGGTCTCATACTTTGCATAGCCGGCGGTGATGCCTCTCTTGTACTCATGGTAGAGCTGGGAGAGGCAGGTGGCCATCTTGCCGCTGCCCGGACCGGGAGCGGTGATGACCACCAGAGAACGCGTGGTTTCAATATATTCGTTTTTGCCGTAACCGTCGTCGCTGACAATCAGCGGAATATTATAGGGATAGCCCTCGATGGAGTAGTGGCGGTAGACTTTCATGCCGAGTGATTCCAGTTTTTTCTGATAAGCGATGGCGCTGGGCTGTGCAGCGAATTGTGTCAGACATACGCTGCCCACATAGAGGCCGTAGCCGCGAAACGCGTCGATGAGACGCAGCACATCCAGATCATAAGTGATACCCAGATCGGAGCGCACTTTATTTTTTTCGATATCGGCAGAGTTGATGACAATGACAATCTCGGCCTGCTCCTTCAACTGTGCCAGCATGTTAATTTTGCTGTCAGGTTTGAAACCCGGAAGCACGCGGGATGCGTGGTAATCGTCAAAAAGTTTTCCTCCGAATTCCAGATAAAGCTTTCCGCCGAAAGCAGCAATTCTTTCCTTGATTCTCTCCGACTGCATCTGGAGATATTTATCATTGTCAAAGCCTGTTTTTCTCATGAATATTTCTCCGTTTTCTGTCTGATTTTTGTTTTATCATACAGAAATTTCCATTTAAAATCAATGGGCAATTGGGTAATATTTAATATTTCTTTTATTGATTTATGGTGAAACTGTCTATATAATGGAACATATCGGTGCACAGCCGGGAAATGGAGTAATTATGGATAATCGTCAAAATAATAATAACGGCAATAATCAGCCGCCGAGAAGACCGAATATCGGAATGCTTTTGATTGCCATGTTGTGTTCCCTTTTGGTGGTGATATTGTTTTCCGGGCTGCTGCTGGGAAGCGGCAGGCAGGAAGAGCAGGAGTACACCAAATTCCTTCAGGATTTGAAGGAGGACAAGGTGGAGTCCGTGCTGGTGAATTATGAGAAGTCCATTTTGAGCGTGACTTTGAAATATGACAAGGAAGCGCAGGAGAAGAAAATGGACCCCTTCACCGCCGCTTTTTTGGAGCGCTATGGCAATAATATCAAACTCAAAGGAGAGAGCTATACCACCCGTATGATGGAGGATCTGACCACGCTCACTGCAAGGCTGGAGGAAAAGCAAATTTCCGCTCAGCGTGTGGTGTCCGACAGCCGCTGGATGGATATTCTGCTCACTATCGTGCTGCCGCTGGTATTGCTCTGGGTTTTGATGGGCTTTATGTTCCGCAAGATGAACGGAGTGGGCGGGCCTTTGAGCGTCGGCAAGAGCAATGCAAAGATCTATGTGCAGAAGGAGACCGGCGTGACCTTCAAGGATGTGGCCGGCGAGGACGAGGCGAAAGAGTCTTTGGTGGAGGTTGTGGACTTTTTGCATGACCCCGGAAAATATACGAAAATCGGCGCGAAGCTCCCCAAGGGCGCGCTGCTTGTGGGACCGCCCGGAACCGGTAAGACTTTGCTTGCAAGAGCGGTGGCGGGAGAGGCCAAGGTGCCCTTTTTCTCTCTGACTGGTTCTGATTTTATTGAGATGTATGTGGGCGTGGGTGCGAGCCGCGTGCGCGATCTGTTCAAGGAGGCCACCAAGCATGCTCCCTGTATTGTGTTTATCGATGAGATTGACGCCATCGGACGCAGCCGTGACTACAAATACGGTGGAGGAAATGAGGAGCGGGAACAGACGCTGAATCAGCTTCTCTCCGAGATGGACGGTTTTGATAGCTCCAAGGGTATTCTGATTCTGGCGGCCACCAACAGGCCGGAGATCTTGGATAAGGCGCTTTTGCGTCCCGGGCGTTTTGACAGGCGGATCATTGTAGACAAGCCGGATTTGAAGGGGCGTGTAGAAATCCTGAAGGTGCATGCCAAGGATGTCAAGATGGACGAGACGGTGGATTTGGACGCCATCGCGCTGGCAACCAGCGGAGCAGTGGGTTCCGATCTGGCCAATATGATAAACGAGGCGGCTATCAATGCTGTCAAGGAGAAGCGTGAGTTTGTCAATCAGCAGGATTTGTTTAACGCCGTTGAAGTGGTTCTGGTGGGCAAGGAGAAAAAGGATCGCATCATGAGCAAGGAGGAGCGCAAGATTGTCGCCTATCATGAGGTCGGCCATGCCCTGATCAGCGCATTGCAGAAGAATTCCGAGCCCGTGCAGAAGATTACGATTGTGCCCCGCACCATGGGAGCGCTGGGCTATGTGATGCAGGTGCCCGAGGAAGAGAAATATCTGAACACCGAGGCAGAGCTGCGGGACTTGCTTGTGAGTCTGGTGGGCGGACGTGCCGCCGAGGAAGTGGTGTTCGAGACGGTGACTACCGGCGCTGCCAACGATATCGAGCGGGCCACAGCCATTGCCCGCAATATGGTGGTGCGCTATGGTATGAGCAGAAAGTTTGGTCTGGTCAGCCTGGCCACTGTGGAGAGCCAGTATCTGGAGGGACGGACGGCCTTAAACTGCAGTGATGAGACTGCTGCCGAGATAGACGCCGAGGTGGTGGCTATTATCAAAGAGAGTTATGAGAAGGCGCTTGAGTTGCTTCGCGAGAACAGGGAGGTCATGGACAAACTGGCGGCTTTCCTCATCGAGAAGGAAACCATCACCGGCAAGGAGTTCATGAAGATATTCCGGGAGACCAAGGGTATTCCAGAGCCGGAGGAATCCAAGGATGCTGAAAATTCTAAGGAAGCTGAAAGTTCGAAGGAATCCGGAAACGCCGAAGCTTCTTCGATTTTGGGAGGTTCCAATGACTTCGGAAAATTGCTGGATTCTCTGAATGGCAGGAATCTCGGGGAAACGGATCAGCCTCATTCCGAGCCGGATCAGCCATATTCCGAGCCGGATCAGCCTGCGTCGGGACAGACGGGCGATGATAGTGGGGCGGAGGATTCCGGCCACTTGAGGGGGAGATTTTCCAACGGAAGAATCGAATAGTATTGAATAGTGCGTTCAGATAAATTTAAAAACAGGAGCAGCGCATGTTCAACATAGAAGAAGAGTTAAAAAAGCTCCCAAATGAACCGGGAGTCTATATTATGCGTGACCAGAGGGATACCATTTTGTATGTGGGCAAGGCAATTAATCTCCATAACCGTGTGCGCTCCTATTTTCGGGAGAACATCGGCAGAGGGCCGGCCATAGACAAGATGGTTTCCCTTATTGCGCGTTTTGAGTATATTGTGACAGACTCGGAGCTGGAGGCTTTGGTGCTGGAAAACAATCTGATTAAAGAGCATTCCCCAAAGTATAATACGCTCCTGAAGGATGACAAGACCTATCCATATATTAAGGTGACGGTGGGAGAAGCCTTTCCCCGCATTATGCTTTCCCGCACTATGAAGAAGGATAAATCCAAGTATTTTGGGCCCTACACCAGCGCAGGAGCCGTGAAGGATACCATAGAGCTTTTGAATAAGCTCTATCAGCTCCGCACCTGTAACCGGGTATTGCCCAGAGATATCGGATTGGACAGACCCTGCCTGAATTATCACATCAAGCAGTGCCTTGCTCCCTGTGCGGGCAATGTGGGCGAGGAGGAGTATCGGGCGCGGGTGGAGGAAGCGCTGTCTTTTTTAAATGGCAATTACAGTCCGATTCTGAAGAGTCTGGAGCAGCAGATGAAGGCTGCGGCGGAGGCTATGGAATTTGAGGAGGCGGCCAGGTATCGTGATCTGTATAACAGCGTCAAGGCCGTATCCCAGAAACAGAAGATCACCGACAGCGTGGGTGAGGATAAGGATGTGATCGCGCTCTATCAGGATGAGCGGGAGGCTGTGGTGCAGGTGTTTTTTGTCAGGGATGGCAAGCTGATCGGCAGAGAACATTACTACATGACAAATGTGTCACAAAACAACAAACCCGGTATTTTACAGGATTTTGTCAAGCAATTTTATGCGGGTACGCCTTTTATTCCGAAAGAGCTGATGCTGCAATACGAAATCGAGGATGCGGCGCTGATTGAGCGGTGGCTGTCTGAGCGCAAGGGAAATCGGGTGTATCTGCGCGTGCCCAAAATCGGCAGCAAGGAGAAGCTGGTGGAGCTGGCGGCGGGAAATGCAAAATTGATTCTGAGTCAGGACAGGGAGAGATTAAAACGCGAGGAGGGCCGCACCATCGGCGCGGTGAAAGAGATTGCGGCAATCCTGGGGCTGTCCGGCATCGATCGCATGGAGGCCTTCGATATTTCCAACACGAATGGTTTTGAAAATGTGGGCTCTATGGTGGTCTATGAGAAGGGAAAGCCCAAGCGCAGCGATTACCGGAAATTCCGCATCAAGAGCGTGTCCGGGCCGGATGATTATGCCTGCATGAAGGAGGTCCTGACAAGGCGGTTTGTCCACGGTATGGAGGAGAGCAGAGAGCTTCAGGAGAAAGAGCTGGAGAAGGAATTTGGAAGTTTTACTAAATTTCCTGATTTGCTGCTCATGGACGGCGGCCGGGGGCAGGTCAATATCGCACTGGAGGTTTTGAACGAATTGCACATTCACATCCCTGTCTGCGGCATGGTGAAGGACGACAATCATCGCACCAGAGGGCTGTATTTTAATAATGTAGAGCTGCCCATCGACACCCATTCGGAGGGTTTTAAGCTGATTACGCGCATTCAGGATGAGGCGCACAGATTTGCCATCGAGTACCACAGATCCCTGCGCAGCAAGGCTCAGGTGAAGTCCGTGCTGGACGATATTCCCGGGGTGGGACCTGCCCGCAGGAAGGCGCTGATGCGCCATTTTAAATCGCTGGAAGAGATCGGAAACGCCACCAGAGAGGAGCTGGCGGAGGTGCCGGAGCTGAATGAGCGGACGGTGGAGGCGATTCTTGATTTCTTTGCGAAAAGAAGGGAAAGCAGGTCTCGCGAGACCGCGTCCTTTGTTGACAAAGGAATGCCGGAATGATAGACTGAATTTGTTTGAAGAAACGCATAAAAGCAAGAAAAGGGGGCAATCATGGCAAGCGTAAGTCTGGCTCGTGTCATCGAGAAAATGAAGCTGGAGAATCTGACTCCGGAAGTAGACTTAAAAGCACACCGCATTACTCTGGCGGAGGTAAATCGTCCGGCACTGCAGTTAGCGGGGTATTTTGAAAATTTTGACGCCACCCGACTGCAGATTATCGGATTTGTGGAGTACTCCTATATGGAGACGCTGAGCGACGAGCAGAAGAGAGAGGTTTACTCAAAACTGCTATCCAAAGAAGTTCCCTGTGTCGTGTTCTGCCGGGAACTGCAGCCGGACTCGATTTTTCTGGAGACGGCGGTGAAGGGTCAGGTGCCCATTTTTTCCACAAATAAAACAACATCCTCTTTTATGGCGGAGATTATCCGGTGGCTCAGTGTGCAGTTGGCTCCCTGTATTTCCGTACATGGCGTGCTGATGGATATCTATGGTATCGGCGTGCTGCTCACCGGAGAGAGCGGCATCGGTAAATCCGAGGCTGCGCTGGAGCTGGTAAAGAGAGGACATCGTCTGGTGACGGATGATGTGGTAGAGCTCAGAAAGGTCAGTGATGATACGCTGGTGGGGTCTGCACCGGATATTACCAAGCATTTTATCGAGCTGCGCGGTATCGGCATTGTGGATGTGAAGGCATTGTTCGGCGCCGCTGCCGTTATGGATACCCAACAGGTGGATATGGTAATCCGTCTGGAGGAATGGGATAAGGACAAGGAGTATGACAGACTGGGACTTGAGGACAGTTATACGGAGTATCTGGGCAATAAGGTAGTATGTTACACGCTGCCCATTCGTCCCGGGCGGAATCTGGCCATTATCTGCGAGTCGGCGGCCGCCAACCATCGTCAGAAGGAGATGGGATATAATGCCGCAAAGGAACTCTATACACGGGTGCAGAATTCTTTGGCAAAGAGAAGAGATGAGGAAGAGGACGATGAGTAAATTCGCTTTTGGTATAGATATCGGCGGAACCACGGTGAAGCTGGGACTTTTTGACGAGAATGGACAGGTGTTGGATAAATGGGAGATTCCCACCGTGAAGGAGCATGGCGGCGAGGCAATCCTGCCGGATGTGGCGAAGAGTATTCTCGCCAAGATGGAAGAGAAGGCTGTTGCCCGGGAGGATGTGGCCGGTGTGGGCGTGGGTGCGCCGGGGGCTGTGGATGCCGGAGGTAATCTGGTGAACGGTGCGGTGAATCTGGGCTGGGGCGTGTTCAATATTCCTGAGGTTTTGGGCGGTCTGCTGAACATGCCGGTGAAGGCCGCAAACGATGCCAATGTGGCTGCTTTCGGCGAGATGTGGCAGGGCGGCGGCAAGGGCTACGACAATCTGGTGGCAGTGACGCTGGGAACCGGCGTGGGAGGTGGAATCATCGTGGATGGCAAAATCGTCACCGGAGCTACCGGAGCGGGCGGCGAGATCGGACATATGCATGTGGAGGATGAGGAGACGGAAACTTGCGGCTGTAAGAATCAGGGCTGTCTGGAGCAGTACGCATCAGCCACAGGAATTGTCAGACTGGCAAAACGCAGATTGGTGCAGGACGATAAGGCCAGCCTTCTGCGGGAGGGCGATGTCACCGCAAAGGCAGTATTTGACGCCGTGAAGGCAGGAGACGAGCTGGCAATCCAGGTGGCGGAGCAGTTTGGAGAATATCTGGGAAAAGGGCTGGCACTGGTGGCCTGTGTGGTAAATCCGCAGATTTTCGTCATCGGCGGCGGAGTGTCCAAGGCGGGAGAGATTCTGCTCTCCTATGTGGAGCCTGTTTTTCAGAAATATACTTTTAATGCGTGCAGGGGGGCGAAGTTCGCGCTGGCTACCCTGGGAAATGATGCAGGGATTTATGGCGCTGCAGGATTAATACTGCGAGAAGAAGTATAATATGATAAAGAGAGTGTTTGAGAGAGGCAGTATTTTATGATTGGCAGTGCAATGATTGAAGTCCTGCAGGGTTATGCCCTGAAGGAAAACATACATTTACAGGAGGCTATGGCAGCTCACACCACTTTTCGGGTGGGCGGCCCTGCGGAATGCTTTATCGAGATTGAGGATGCACAGCAGCTGCAGAAGATACAAAAGTATCTGTACCAGGTGGAGTATCCTTTTGTCGTTGTCGGAAACGGAAGCAATCTCCTGGTCAGCGACAGCGGTTATCAGGGAATCGTGTTGCAGATCGGCAAAAAGATGAGCAAAATCGATGTGGCGGGAAATGTCATCACAGCTCAGTCAGGGGCTTCCATGGCACAGGTGGCGGCAGCAGCCTGGCAGAACGGATTGACCGGATTGGAGTTTGCCTCCGGAATTCCCGGAACGGTGGGCGGCGGTGTGGTGATGAATGCCGGAGCTTATGGCGGGGAGCTGAGCCAGGTGGTGACAGAGGTGCAGGTGCTGGACAAAAACAGCGAGTTCCTGACGCTGGACAATGACACCATGGAATTCGGTTACCGCAGAAGCACGATTCGTCGGAAACCTTTTATCGTGACAGAAGTCGTTTTTGAGCTGAGTCCGGGAAACCCAGCGGACATCCGTGCCAAAATGGATGAGCTGGCGGTCAAGAGACGGGAGAAGCAGCCCTTGGAATTTCCCAGCGCGGGCAGCACTTTCAAGAGGCCGGAGGGATATTATGCCGGTGAACTGATTATGAATGCCGGTCTGCGCGGCTTCCAGGTAGGAGGGGCCAGGGTGTCGGATAAGCATTGCGGATTTGTGATCAATGCGGGTTATGCTTCCGCCGCGGATATCATGGACGTAATCTGGGAAGTGCAGAGACGGGTGAAGGAGCGCTTTGGGGTGGAGCTGGAGCCCGAGGTAGTATTTCTGGGAGAATTTTAGAGCAGGATATGACGAGCATTCGCATGTGTTACATGGGAAGAAGTGGAGCGCATATGAGATTTGTAGTTGTGACAGGAATGAGCGGCGGAGGTAAGAGCACCGCTCTGAAAATGCTGGAGGATATAGGGTTTTATTGTGTGGATAATCTGCCGGCTTCTCTGATTGAGAAGTTTGTGGAATTGATAAGTATGCCAAACGGCGAGATCACCAAGGTGGCGCTGGGGCTGGATGTGCGCGCGGATCAATCCTTCAGGAAGACTACGGAGGTACTCAGAGAATTAAAGGAGAAGGGGTATCAATATGAGATTCTCTTTATGGAGGCCTCGGAGCAGGTGCTGATCAAGCGCTATAAGGAGACCCGGCGTATTCATCCGCTGGCTGCGGACGGCAGGGTGGAAGACGGTGTGCGCAAGGAGCAGATGGTTCTGCAGGAAATCCGCAAGATGGCGGATTATGTGATTGATACCTCCAATCTTCTGACCAGAGAGCTGAAGGCGGAGCTGGACCGCATTTTTGTCCGCAACGAGGAATACAATAGTCTCATGGTGACAGTCATGTCATTTGGGTTTAAGCACGGAATTCCCTCGGATGCGGACCTGGTGTTCGATGTGCGGTTTCTGCCCAATCCCTTTTATATCGATGAGCTGAAGCACAAAACCGGGAACGACAAGGCGGTGCAGGATTATGTGATGAGCTTTGAGGATGCGGAAATATTTTTGCAGAAGCTGACGGATATGATACAATTCTTGATTCCCAATTATGTAAAAGAGGGGAAATACCGTCTGGTGATTGCAATCGGCTGCACCGGCGGCAAGCATCGCAGCGTGACGCTGGCCAATGAGCTTTATCTGAGGATGAAGGATCAGGGACAATATGGTATCAAGCTGTATCACAGGGATATGGCGCAGTCCAGTCTTCAGGATTTACAGAGATAAGAGGTAGAGAATGTCATTTTCACAGAATGTCAAGGAGGAGCTGGCCGGCCATATGAGCCCGGCGAGACATTGTCAATTGGCGGAGCTGGCGGCCATGATGCATTTTTGCGGTCAGTACGGGCGGGACAAAGAGGGCCGCTATACCATCGGATTTCAGACAGAAAATGAAGCTGTTTCCAGAAAAGGCTTTACATTATTGAAGAAAACGTATAATATAGATACGGATGTGGGAATCGACGAGGAACAGATGCAGGAGTTTTTGTCTAAAATCGGAGATATCGAGGAGCCGGTCGATCCGCTTCTTATAAAAAATTCCTGCTGTCAGAGAGCATTCTTAAGGGGAGCTTTTCTGTGTATAGGTTCCATCAGCGATCCTGCCAAGGGATATCATCTGGAATTTGTGTGTACGGATGTCGGGAAGGCGAGACAGCTGCAGAAGGTACTGCAGGCTTTTTCCATCGAAGGAAAGATCGTGCCCCGCAAGAAATATTATGTGGTGTATCTCAAAGAAGGCGAGAGCATCGTCGATCTTTTGAATGTCTGCGAGGCGCATGTGGCGCTGATGGAATTTGAAAATCTGCGTATTCTGAAGGACGTGCGCAATTCCATCAACAGGCGTGTAAACTGCGAGGCGGCCAATATCACGAGAACAGTGAACGCTGCCACGAGACAGATAGAGGATATTGAATACATTCGGGATTACGGTGGGCTGAGGATGCTGCCGGACAATCTGCGGGAGATGGCTGAGGTCAGGCTGGAGTATCCGGATGCCTCCCTGAAGGAGCTGGGGGAGTATCTCGATCCGCCCGTGGGTAAGTCGGGTGTCAACCACAGACTGCGTAAACTGAGCGAATTTGCTGAAAAGCTTAGAACGTAGAACAATATGGTTGAATAAAAATGCTGATTCAACTATTGGGTCGAATGCGCGTCGCAGCGCGCAGAAAGGAATAAAGATGAAAACAAAGACGATCCGGATTCAATTGGAAAGCGGGCTTGAGGCGAGACCTGTGGCGCTGATGGTACAGGAGGCCAGCAAGTATGACAGCAGAATTTATGTGGAAGCCGAGGGCAAGAAGGTCAATGCCAAGAGCATTATGGGTATGATGACGCTGGGCCTGGATAATGGCGAGGAGCTGGTGGTGACGGCAGATGGCGAGGATGAGAACCTTGCCGTGGAAAATCTCGAGAGGTTCTTAAGTGGTAACTGATTCCGAGAGTTGACAATAGACATACAAAGAGAGGGCGGGAAAACAGGTATGTGGAACGCGCTCTTTTTTATACCGTAGGTATGGAGGCAGAATATGGGTTTGCGTCTGGAAAGGAAAATGCTTTTTATCTACAATCCCAAGGCGGGAAAGGCTAAGATTAGGAACAAGCTTGCTGACATTTTGGATGTGTTCACGGAGGGTGGATATGAGATCACCATATGTCCCACCCGCAGTAAGGGTGACGCGGTGGAACTGGTAGCCAACCGAAAGCCCATCTATGATCTGGTGGTCTGCAGCGGCGGCGACGGCACGCTGGACGAGGTGGTCACCGGGATGATGAAAAGCAGTTTCCGAACGCCCCTGGGCTATATCCCGGCGGGCAGCACAAATGACTTCGGGGGCAGTCTGAGCCTGCCCAAAAACATGGTGAAAGCCGCACAGCAGATTGTGGCAGGGCGGAGTTTTCCCTGTGATATCGGTGCTTTTAATAATGATGTGTTCGTGTATATAGCGGCCTTTGGCATATTTACGGAAGTCTCCTATGAGACGGATCAGGATATCAAAAATCTGCTGGGTCATACCGCCTATTTGCTGGAGGGCGTAAAGCGGATTCCATCCATCCGCACCTATCGTATGAAGGTGAGCTGGGAGGATGAGGTGATCGAGGATGATTTTATCTTTGGTATGGTGACGAATTCCGTGTCTGTTGGAGGCTTTAAGAACATTACCGGAAAGAATGTAAAGCTGGATGACGGAGTGTTTGAGGTCACTTTGATCAAAGCGCCAAATAATCCCGTGGAACTGAATCAGGTGGTACTCTCCCTTATAAATCGGGATATCGATACCAGCCTCATGTATTGTTTCCGCACCGCTTCCCTGCGGATTGAGTCCGAGGAAGAGGTGGCATGGACGCTGGATGGAGAGAACGGCGGCAGTCACAGGGACGTCTATATTGAAAATCGCTGTCAGGCCGTGGAAATCCGGGTGCCGAAATAAATCTGGAAGCTTGATGCTATGACAAAAGACTGAGAGTAAAGAAGGATTGAGAGACTTGAGAGAAATAAATCGAAGAAATAAGACGGCGGCATTGCTTCTCGTTTTTGTCCTGATTCTGGGAGCCCTGACAGGCTGCGGAAAGGAGCGCCCGGCGGCAAATATCCGCGTGGGTTCACTGAAAGGGCCCACCTCCATGGGAATCCTGTTTTTGATGGATAAGGCGGAACGGGGAGAGACGGAGAACACCTATGAGTTTCAGATGGCAACCGGAGCAGATGAGCTCTTGCCGCTGATGGTAAAGGGAGAACTGGATATTGCTCTGGTTCCTGCTAACGTGGCGGCGGTTCTGTACCAAAAGACGGAGGGCGGAATCGCTGTGATTGACATTAATACCCTGGGTGTGCTCAATATTGTCACGGGGACTTCAGAGGTGGAAAGTGTGGCGGATTTAAAGGGCAGAACCATATACCTGACGGGAAAGGGAACTACGCCGGAGGCTTCGCTTAAGTTTGTGCTGGAGGCAAACGGTCTGAAGGAAACGGATTATACACTGGAATTTAAGTCCGAGGCCACGGAAGTGGCAGCCATTCTGGCGGAAAATCCAGATGCTGTCGGCCTGCTTCCCCAGCCCTTTGTCACTGCGGCGCTGATGCAGAATGACGCGTTACGGACGGCGCTGGATATGAACGAAGAGTGGATACGGGTGGAGAACGAGCGCAAGGGCGGCAGCAATGGCATGGTCACAGGCGTCACTGTGGTGAGGAAGGAATTTCTGGAGGAGCATCCCGAGGCTGTGAAGGCATTCTTAAAGGAACACGCTCTCAGCGTGGACGGCATAAACGGGGATGCCGCAACAGGCGCTGCGCTGGCTGTGAGCGCAGGCATTGTGGCGAAGGAGCCCATTGCCGAAAGGGCTATCCCCGAGTGCCATATCACCTGCATTACGGGAGAGGACATGAAGGCTGATTTGTCCGCTTATCTGGATGTGCTTGCAGGCTTTGATGAATCCCTGGTGGGAGGAAAGGTGCCGGAGGATGATTTTTATTATATCCGGTAGTGTATTGAACAGATGAACAGGTATGTAAAAAAAGGAGGAATCCTTCTCTTTTGGCTGGGGGTATGGACGCTGCTTGCTCTTGCGGTGGACAACCGGATACTTGCAGTAACGCCGCTTGAGACAGCGGCAAGACTTCTGCAGCTGCTGGGAGAGAAGGATTTTTGGATTTCTGTAAGCAGGAGCTTTCTGCGCATCGCAACCGGTTTTTTTGCAGGATTGGGCGCGGCACTGCTGTTGGCGGCGCTCAGCAGGCGGCTGCCCTTTTTTGAGGAACTGCTTTCTCCTGTAATGAAACTGATTATGGCGGTGCCGGTGGCCTCTTTTGCTGTCTTGCTGTTAATTTGGTGGGGGTCTTCCTTTCTGGCGGTGGCAGTCTGCTTTCTGGTGGTGCTGCCGGGCATATATACCAATGCGCTGGAGGGATTGAAGGCCATGGATAAAAAGCTGCTGGAGATGGCAGGGGGGTTCCGCCTGCCTTTTCGCAGCCGTTTTTTCTATATTTACTGTCCGGCGCTGAAGCCCTTTCTTTGCGGCAGCATGAAAGTGGCGCTGGGAATGTGCTGGAAATCGGGGGTGGCGGCGGAGGTAATCGGCATTCCGGATTTTTCTCTGGGCGAGAGGATTTATATGTCTAAAATTTATCTGGACACGGCAGGAGTCTTTGCATGGAGCGCCGTAGTCATTCTCATGAGCGTGTTGTTTGAGAAGCTTGTCTTAAAGCTGGCGGATTTGTTTTTTGCGTGGCAGCCTGCCTGCCGCAGACCGGAGCAGAGGCGGGAAAGCTGTAGTGATATTGTTGTGGAAAATTTGGAAAAATCCTTCGGGGAACAGAAGGTGATTTCCGGGCTGGAGGCCGTCTACCGGGCGGGGGAGATTTATTATCTGCGCAGTCCCTCCGGCAGCGGGAAGACCACGCTGTTGCACATTCTTGCCGGGATATTAAAGCCGGATGGAGGAAGGATTTCCAAGCCGGATACAGTGAGCGTCATGTTTCAGGAGGACAGGCTTTGTGAGGATTACAGCGCGGTGAAGAATGTGGAGCTGGTCTGCGGGGACAGAAGCCGGGCGGCGGAGGCGTTAGCAAAGCTGCTGGAGCCGGAGGCTCTGGAAAAGCCTTGCGGACAGCTGAGCGGAGGTATGAAGCGCCGGGTGGCTCTGGTGCGTGCCATGGAGGCGGATTCCGCATTTGTGCTTCTGGATGAGCCTTTTACGGGGATGGATGAGCAGACCCGGAGCCGGGCGATGGAGTACATCCGCCGCCGTCAGAACGGAAGGACACTCATCATTGCGACACATATAAGTTAGTTTTTATGAAAGCTGTTTTCATTTTGGACAAAATGTGTTATACTATTTCCAGAAATTGCTATTGTGTAGCCTGACGGCACACAAATTATAAGGATGGAGGTAAGAAAAATGTTAGTATCTGCAACAGAAATGCTCAAAAAGGCGAAGGCAGGCCATTATGCAGTAGGTCAGTTTAACATCAACAACCTGGAGTGGACCAAGTCCATTCTGCTCACCGCGAAGGAGTGCAGATCTCCTGTTATCCTCGGTGTGTCAGAGGGCGCAGGCAAGTATATGGGCGGTTATCATGCAGTGGTTGGCATGGTGAATGGTCTTTTGAAGGATCTGGATATCGATGTTCCCGTAGCGCTGCATCTGGATCACGGTACCTTTGAGGGCTGTTATAAATGTATCGAGGCCGGTTTCTCCTCCATCATGTTCGATGGTTCTCACTATCCCATTGATGAGAATGTGCAGAAGACTACCGAGCTGGTAAAGGCAGCTCACGGCAAGGGAATGTCCATCGAGGCTGAGGTCGGTTCCATCGGAGGCGAGGAAGACGGCGTTGTGGGCATGGGCGAGTGCGCAGATCCCAAGGAGTGCAAGGCTATTGCTGATCTGGGCGTTGATTTCCTGGCAGCAGGCATCGGTAACATCCATGGAAAATATCCCGCAAACTGGAAGGGACTGAGCTTTGAGACACTGGATGCAGTTCAGCAGCTCACAGGAGAGCTTCCCCTGGTGCTTCACGGCGGTACAGGCATCCCCGCAGACATGATTCAGAAGGCAATCAATCTGGGCGTGGCTAAGATCAACGTAAATACAGAGTGCCAGCTTTCCTTTGCTGATGCTACCCGTAAGTATATCGAGGCAGGCAAGGATCTGGAGGGCAAAGGCTTTGATCCCCGTAAGCTTCTGGCTCCCGGCGCAGAGGCTATCAAGGCTACCGTAAAAGAGAAGATGGAACTCTTCGGTTCTGTGGGTAAGGCAGACTAAGATTTATTCAGTCCGCCGGATTAGTTGAATATTGAATGAGAGACCACCCTGTATGCTCATGGAAGCAACGGGGTGGCCTTTTTATGCGTAGGGGTATTATATGAAAACAAGTACTTGTAACTTCTTATTTGATATGATAAAATAAATCAATCAATTTAGCGATTTAAAGCGTAACGGTTTAAAGCGTTACACTTTAAATCTTTAAATTTTGTTCAAACACAGGAAAAGTGAGGAGAAGAACATGAAAGTAGTTGTATTAGTGGTTTATTTTGCAGTACTGATAGGCATCGGGTTATATTGCCGCAAGCATGCGACCGATGTAAACGGTTTTGTGCTGGGGGGCAGGAATGTAGGACCCTGGCTCACTGCCTTCGCCTATGGCACATCCTATTTTTCGGCGGTGGTGTTCGTGGGTTATGCGGGTCAGTTCGGATGGAAGTATGGTATAGCGGCCACCTGGGCGGGTATCGGAAATGCAATTATCGGTTCGCTGTTGGCGTGGGTGATTCTGGGCAGAAGAACCCGTGTGATGACGCAGCATCTGAACTCGGCGACAATGCCGCAGTTCTTCGGGGAGCGTTTTCAGAGCAAGGGTCTGAAAATAGGAGCTTCTGTGATTATTTTTATCTTTTTGATTCCTTACACGGCGTCTCTGTACAATGGTCTTTCTCGTCTGTTCGGTATGGCGTTCAATATCGATTATTCTGTCTGCATCGTGCTGATGGCGGTGTTGACGGCGATTTATGTAATTGCCGGCGGTTATATGGCCACAGCAATCAATGACTTTATTCAGGGTATTATTATGTTATTTGGTCTGGTGGCAGTTATTGCCGCTGTGCTGATGAGCAAGGGCGGTTTTATGGCTGCGCTGGAGGGATTGGCACAGGTGACAGACCCGTCAGTTACGGAGACACCTGGCATCTTTGCCTCTTTCTTTGGACCGGATCCTCTGAATCTGCTCTTTGTGGTACTTCTGACTTCCCTTGGAACATGGGGACTTCCTCAGATGGTACAGAAGTTCTATGCCATTAAAAATGAGGAGGCCATCAAAAAGGGGACGATCATCTCTACAATTTTTGCTCTGGTAGTATCCGGCGGCTGTTATTTCCTGGGCGGTTTCGGAAGATTGTTCTCAGATCAGATAGATATTGCGGCGGATGGATATGACTCTGTTGTGCCCACCATGCTCTCGGGATTAAGTCCCATGTTGATTGCGCTGGTGGTGATTTTGGTATTGTCCGCTTCCATGTCCACTCTGTCCTCACTGGTCATGGCTTCAAGCTCTACGCTCACCATTGATTTCCTGAAGGATAATTTCATCAAAAATATGAGCGAGAAAAAGCAGGTGCTGTTGATGCGGATTCTGGTGGTGGTTTTCATCGCAATCTCATCCGTCATGGCTCTGATTCAGTATAAGAGCGCCATCACCTTTATCGCACAGCTCATGGGTGTGTCATGGGGAGCGCTGGCAGGGGCATTCCTGGCGCCTTTCCTGTATTCTCTGTATGCGAAATGGGTTACCAAGGCAGCCTGCTGGGCAAGCTTTGTGTTCGGCTCCGTGCTGATGGTGCTGAATATTTTCTTCCGCAGCTCCTTCCCGGTAATCATACAGTCGCCTATCAACTGCGGTGTGATTGCCATGCTGGCGGGGCTGGTGATTGTTCCGGTAGTGAGTCTGTTCACAAAGAAACCGGATGACAAACTGGTGGAGGATGCCTTCCGGTGTTATGACAAGGAGACCGTAGTGGCGCAGAAGACTGCGCTGGGAAAGTAGAAGAAAAAGGAAGTTAGAGAAATTAAGTTAAGAAATTAAGTTGAGCAATTACGGCGGGCAGATTATTCTGTCCGCCGTAATCTTTCCAGCTGCATGACATTGACGATCAACAAGAATACCAGGGCACTATTGGCAAGGATTCTGGTCTGACTGAATATGGAATTCACAGCGGAGAGATTGGCCAGATAAAGAGTACCGTTCATTCGGCCTCCTATTACCGCCTGGACATTGGAGATGGAATTGAACAGAAAATTGTGTGCGATCAGATTTGCGGAGCAGTAAATACAGGTCAGGAGGGATAGACTTCTGTTTTCTGCATGACTGCCCGTCAGATTAATTGCCGCCAGAGCTGCGCAGGGAATACCGGTAAGGATAAGCTGCCCAACGGCGCCTATGGGATAGACAGTGATCAATTCTGCGTCAAATAAATAAGAAGGCTTGAGGGCATCCTGTAATAACAGGATGCCCGTGCCTGTAATCAAAAATAAGACAGCCGTCACCATGGCTGTGACAGATAAAATTCGTTTCATACAATGACCCTCTCTAATTGCTTTCTGCCATTGATAATAATATAAATTGACCGATGGGTCAAGGGATTCAGGCTTATTCACGCAATTTAGACAGTACACGCCCGAATATCAGCCATTTATCCATATCGCCCTCTTTGAAACCATCCATTGTGAAGGTTATGCCATAGTCGTTCAGCGGTTCCAGAATACAGGAGCTGGCCTGGTGAAATTTGCGCAGATAGGCGCGGCAGGTTTCTTTGTTAATGAATAATCCGGTGTCGCCATCCCGGGGCGCGGCCTTAGAAATCAGCAGAATATCGCCGGTATTATATACCGGATGCATGTGGTCGCTGGTAATGCGGAGTGCGCAGTGCAAATCTGCGCCGAATCTTTTCCGATAGGCGGCCACATTAATCTTTTCCACATTCACGGAGTCCCAGATCATGCCGTCCTCCTGATTTCCGGTGGGGGTCAGGAGGCTGACATAATCTTCCGCAAGGTCTGCGGGAACTGTATCCAGGAAATTAGCTTCGAAGTCAACAATTGCGGAGATAAAGCGTAGTTGGGAAGGGGTTAAATTGCGCAGTCTGCACACGGTTTGCTCGAGCAGCGAGCTGTCGCCTCCGCAGAGTTCAAAAATCCACTTTCCGGTGAGCATATGCGTCTGATAAGCAATAAAGAGATCAATTCTGGAGGTCTCTCCAGCAATCAGTTTTTTATAGCCGGAGACAGACATATCGACAGCCTGTGCCATTTGCGCCTGTGTGAGTCCTAGAATGGTGCGTTCACGCTCTAGATTGTTAATGAAGTTTGTGATAATTTCCTGCCTTGTCATATCCTTTTCCTGTCTGTGTTTCAATACAAAACATTTGTATAAAGGTGTTTATAATACAATGAGTCATTGTCTGACAAATCGCATAATGGAACTGTAAGATGTCATAATAAATTATCATACGAGAGCAAAAAAAATTCAAGTTATTTTTGCCAGTTCTTTAAGAAATTTTCCAGAAAAAGGGAGGATGCCAAGGAACCTGTGTTCCTTGGCATGTATTATGAAAAAGTTTTGTAAACAAGTAATTGGCTCGCTTGGTTATTTTGTAATTCTAGTATATGGCACAGAAATGTCTAAAGCATGATGTGAAATTAAAAAAATCTTGAAGGAAATGTGAACAAAATATGAACAAGATCAAATTTTTCAAGGAGCGGTCGGAATAATAAACCATAATATCCTTATTTTGCCGCCCCTGTGATCGGGAAAAGTCCTTTGATCTTGGTGTCCATAAAAATTCCTAAATTACGATGAATTCATCGAATAATTTGTTGAAAGAACGGATAGACTATGTTATGATATTTCTATAAATTCATCGAAAGGATGTGGTTATATGCCAACGATTGCACCTGTTTCAGATTTAAGAAATTATGGTAGTGTTTTAGAAAAAGTATCTACTGGCTCGCCTGTATATTTAACACGGAATGGACACGGAGCATATAGCATTCGTGATATGAAGGATGAGGAAAACTTCCAGAAAGCAGAGGCCATGATTCAGCTGCTGTGTGAACTTAATGCCGGTATCCGTTCAGCAGAAGAGGAAGGATGGATTTCAGAGGATGATTTTCGCAACCATTTTAAAAATAGAAGGAATGATAGATGACAAAATATAAAATACGATATACACCAGAGGCAATGCACGATATGGATGAGGTATGGGATGGTGTGTATGAAGCCTCAAAAGAGTCTGATGTTGCTGATAGGTATGTGAATGATTTTATAGACGAGATAGAGAAGAAAAAGCAATTTCCGCTTTCTGGAATACCGCTTGTATACAGAGGGCTCTTTACCGGTTTTTATGCAGTTAATTTTAAAAAGTATAAGGCATTCTATCGTGTGCATGATAGCTATATAGAAGTTATCAGGATTATTATGGAAAAAAGGGATTACATGAAGATATTGTTCAGTGAATCCGAATAATGAAAAATTCTTTGCGGGCGGTTCCTTCCCAATCTGATAAAAATCAAAAAAATTTCCCTCAACCCCTTGTTTCGTTCATGGGTGAACATGGCAGAATATAAAAAGATATGTACATTTAACAGAGCAATCGATACAATAACAAGATGATAATGGGTTATGCAACCTGAGAAACTACTTAGAGTTTCAGAACGATGCTTTAGCATCGTTCTGGTTCCGGATATTCTACGCCGAAAGTATCAACGGTGACGCTCTTCATCATCTGTTTCTCAAGAGGTCTGTCATTATAATCAGTAGCCGTTTCGGCAATCTTATTCACCACATCCATACCTTCAATCACTTTCCCGAAAGCAGCATAGCCGCCATCCAGATGCGGGCTTGTTTTGTGCATGATGAAGAACTGGCTGCCGGCGGAATTAGGATTCATGGCTCTTGCCATAGACAGCACGCCCTCTGTGTGCTTCAGATCATTTGGAACGCCGTTTTGTGCAAATTCTCCCTTGATGGAATAGCCGGGGCCGCCCATGCCTGTGCCTTCGGGGCATCCGCCCTGAATCATGAAGCCGCGGATGACGCGGTGGAAAATCAGACCGTCATAATAGCCCTTGTTGATCAGGCTGATGAAATTGTTGACGGAGATAGGGGCAGTCTCGGGGTAGAGCTCCGCCTTAATTACGCCGCCGTCCTGCATAGTGATAGTAACAACTGGATTTTTTGCCATAAACAATTCCTCTCTGTTCTTAAAATGTGATATACTAAATAGTATTCCCATTTTGATATTTGTATCGGACATGATTCATGCCGATGTTCTTATTTTAACTTAAATGGAGCGGGACGTAAACAGGAGAAAGACAATTTGATGTTTTATTTAAAAAAAGCGATAGTGCTGCCATTGGAGACAGTACAGGAACCACAGACAGAGGACAATGCAGGAACAGGGCAGGGACCGCAGACCGGACAGACCATGGAGGAGGCACCGGAAAAGGGTGATGTGTCTGAAGGCGGTGTCCTCTACATAACGGATGACAGTCGGACGGCGCGCAGACTTCTCGACGAGGGCCGGGCGGTACTTGTCTATCTGCATGCGGGGAACAGACAGGAGGATTTTGGATTTTGCAAATATGCCTGCGAGGACCCGGGTGAGCTGGACATGCAGTATCTGGAACGGGTCTATCGGCGTTACAGGGGGATTCCATGGGAGATTCTGGAGACGGAGCGCTGTCTGGTCAGGGAGACCACGGTGGAGGATGTGGATGATTTTTATCGAATCTACAGAGATCCCTCCATCACCGAATATATGGAGCCGCTCTACGCGGACCCGGAGGAGGAGCGAGCCTATGCCCGGGATTATATCGATCAGGTGTATGCCTTTTACCATTTTGGAATCTGGACGGTAGTGGAAAAGGATTCTGGGGAGATCATCGGGCGTGCGGGGATCTGTTTTCGGGAGGGATTTGACGACCCGGAGCTGGGTTTTGTCATCGCTGCTGACAGGCAGGGCAGAGGACTGGCCACGGAGGTCTGCCGGGCAGTTTTGCAGTACAGCTTTCAGGAACTTGGGTTTGAGCGGATTCATGCCTTTGTCCAGCCGGATAATCTGGCTTCTCTGAGAGTGTGTGACAAGCTGGAGATGGAGAATCTGGGGCGGGTGGAGCTGCAGGGACAGGAGTATGTGGCCCGTGTCTGGAATGCGTATCTTATTTAG
>JAIDDH010000095.1 GCA_029055435.1 Acetatifactor sp. | reverse complement strand
TCGACCATTATCTGACTTTCGTAATGTAGGTTTTCGATTTTGATCAGCGCTGTCCTAATCTTGACCTAAAATGGGCTTAAAATAATAGGACTAAATCAGTGCAAACCCTTGATTTTATTGGGTTTCTCTTAATTTAGTCCTATTATACCACCAGCATAGCCAACAAATACAATGTCATACTGCTCCATATCCTCCACAGAACCGGAGATAGCCGGACGCGCTGAACTGTCATTCATCTCAATGGTGGAACGACTGTTGTCATCATGGTAATTCAAATCATCGTCCGTATAAGGCTGCTCCGGTACAATTTCGTAAATATCAGCGGGCAGACTGTCGGCAATCATTTCTGCCACACCTTCTGTTGTATTTGTAGCGGAAAAATATGCAACAAGAATTTTCATTTCTTCAGCAGAATCCTTTTCTGTGGATGCAACATCTCCATCAAAGTTTTCCGTGGTATTTCCTGTATCAGATGTTCGTTCTTCTGCGGGTTTCTTCTCTCCCCCGCAAGCAGCAAGGGAGACAACCATCAAAACGGTAAGCAAAATAACTACAAATTTTTTCATGAATTTTCCTCCAATTCTATCATCTCCAGCCCCTACAAAAAATGTAGGTGCAGAACAAAAGTAAATTACACTTTTTCCCACACCTACATTATAGGGTAATTTTTTAGCTATATCAAATACTTAACTTTTATATATCACTTATGCCCAAAAAGCATTTAACAAATTCTATAAATCTTTCCGTTGCAAGACCAAAAGGCTGCTGTTTTTTCCATGCTAACGCGCTGTTCGCTATCAATTCCGGATACAATGGCCGATATGCAATTTTTTCTTTATCCCAAAAAGGTACAAAACCTTCAATAACTATCGAATATGCCAATCCTTTTTGAACCATGATTGCACTATTTGTGCTTAAATTGCTGGTAAACAGGACTTTTGTACTTTGAAAAGAATCCCCGAGCCAGTTTGACAGTTCATTCTGCACATTTGTCCGCCTTGGAAGAATAAGCGGCAGATTTTTCAAATCCTTTGCACTTATAGCTTCTTTATGTGCCAAAGGATCGTCCGGGCGCATTAAAACCACCCAGCGCTCAGTCCCTGCCATGCGGATAAAATCGAATTTGTCCATATCAATCGGTTCCAGCAATACCCCGATATCGATCAGCCCTTTTTCCATCTGCTCCTTTACCAAATCTGCATTCGCAGTAAAAATATCATAACTGACCAGCGGATACTTTTCGTGAAAAGCCTCAATAATCTCTGACAAAACCTGCACAGCCGCTAACTCTCCGCACCCAATCACGATTCTGCCTTCTACAAGTTCTTCCTGTTCAATCAATTCTTTTTCCGTCCGGTCAACCAAAGATAAAATCTCCTCAGCCCGTCGCCGCAGCAGTATTCCCTCATTTGTTAAAGTAATCTTTCGCGCTCCCCTGTGGAATAACTTTACACCAACTTCTTCCTCTAGCTGTGATAATTGTCTGCTTAATGTAGGCTGCGTAATATGCAAAACCTCTGCGGCACGATTGATACCTCCTTCCCGAACAACAGTAAGAAAATACCTAAGCACCCTTATTTCCATCCTGATCAGCCCCCATTACATTCCAATCATGGAAGTAAAATTCCCCATCATCTCGGATATTTTAATCTGCTGCGGGCAAACCTGCTCACAGCTTCTGCAGCTGATACAGTTGGCAGGCCGCTTTTCCTCCGGCATACTGCCCACTGCCATAGGCGCAATAAAGCCTCCGCCCGTAATTTTATGCTCATTGTATAATGCAATCAGCTCCGGTATCGGCAATTCCTTCGGACAGTGGCTGGTGCAATAATGACAGGCCGTACAGGGAAGCCCTCCTTTTTTAGTTTCCTCATCAGCATACTTCACCAGCATGTCCAATTCTTCGCTGCTTAAAGGCTCATCCGTTCCATAGGTAGCAATATTCTCTTTAAGCTGCTCCATATTGGACATACCGGACAGCACCATAGTCACGCCGGGAATGCTCTGCAGAAATCGGAATGCCCATCCGGGAACCGTTTCTTCCGGACGCAGAGACTGCATTGCCGAAGCCAGTTCCTCCGAGGCTTTTGCAAGCTTTCCGCCCCGCAACGGTTCCATAACCCAAATCGGGATACCGGCTTTCTGCAAAATGGCCGCCTTTTCCTGTGCATTCTGAAAATGCCAGTCCATATAGTTTAGCTGGAGCTGGCAGAATTCCATATGCTGACCGTAAGACTCCAGGAAACGCTGAATCACTTCTGCGCTGCCATGCGCTGAAAAGCCAAGATGCCGAATGCGTCCGTTTTCTTTCTGCTTCAGCAGATACTCCAAAATCCCATATTTCGGATCAAGATATGCATCAATGTTCCCTTCATAGACATTATGGAACAGATAGAAATCAAAATATCCGGTCCGGCATTTTTCAAGCTGTTTTTCAAATATTTCCTCCACTTTCCCCATATTGGAAAGGTCGTAGCCCGGAAATTTGCTGGCAAGGTAATAGCTCTCCCTCGGATATTCAGAGAGATATTTTCCTGCAACCAACTCTGAATTTCCGTCATGGTATCCCCATGCCGTATCAAAGTAGTTGATTCCATTCTTGTAAGCATAGTCAATCATCTCTGCCGCGGCAGCTTCATCCACCATCCCGTCATTACCATCCACCACAGGCAGACGCATCATGCCAAGTCCCAGACCGGATAACTCCATATCCTGAAATTTTCTGTAAATCATCACTCGCTCCTCTCTTTCTACTCCAATGACTTTGTAATCCCAAAATACCCATCCACTTCCCAAGTGGCTCCCAGCGGTGATATTTACTCTTTATTATACATATTTACATTCCATTCTGCAATGCCCTCCTGCCAATACGGACAAAAATGGCATCTGCCGGAACCCTTGCAAAAACGTAATGCAAAGTTTTATTTTTCACTCGATTATTTTTATTCTGTTTTCTTTCCTCGGCTTCGTATGCGGCTGTTCCCCATCAATATATCCGAGGATAACAAAGCAGATAGCTGAATAGTTTTCGGGAATCTCCCATTGTTCTAACAGTTCATGCCCCTCCGGACTTATGAAAGTGTCCTCCCCCCGTGAAATGATACAGGACGCAATCCCCAACTCCGTAGCCTGCAGAACCATATTCTCAGCACAACAGAACGCATCAGCAATGCGGAACATAAAATTGTCCTGTCCAAAGATAGCAACCACAGCAGGGGCGCCATAAAAACCATTCCGGATAGTCGGGTCGTCAATCGTACTTGGCTGCTCCCTGGAAACATAGGACCCTGCCAGTCTGGAACGATCAAACTTCTGCAAATTCATAATCCCTATCTTTGTTGTCAGTTCTTTGTTCCGTATCCCCACCATCATGCTGCGCTGGCCGCCTCCGGCATTGGGAGCAAAATTGCCCGCCTCCAATATCAGTTCCATATCCTCACGGCTTATCTGCGTATCCGTGTATTTGCGGATAGAGTGACGGGCTTTGATAATATCCATTAACATCCTGTTTCCCTCCATTTTTATCTGATTTTTATCCGATTTCCTTCCAGCACTGCGGGTCCGCATCGTAAAAATCCCCATGAGCACCGCTGGCAACAGCAGGACAGCCGCGGCACCATGCTTTCAGTTCACACTTTCCACATTTTTTAAACTTGTCATACTCCCGATAGGCTTCCATTTCACAGACCCACACATCTGCAAGCCGATCTTCCAAAGCATTCGCCACCCGGCTGTTCTGCACCCGACGGCAGGCATAAATATCTCCGTTTGGCAGAATAGTTAGATGACAGTTGCCGCAGTTGCACCCGCCATATATCTTACCATCCTCTGCCGCTTCAGGAATTATGAATTCTCCTGTTTCATACTCATACAGTGTCCACAAATGGTCCTTTTTGTTGAAATAGGTCTCACACCCTGACGCTTCATATTCTTTGAACTTCTTATCGCAGACTGCAAGCAGTTCCCGGTAACGCATAGGTTCTATGCTCACATCCTTTTCCTCACTTGTCGGGCAATAACGGGCAAAAGCGAACACATTCACTTTTGCTGCAACCACCGTATCTATGATGTCAGGAATTTCCTCAATATTCGTACCGGAGACTGTCGTCATGATCACGCTTCGTATACCTGCCTTTTTGATACAGGCAATCTTTTCCAGGGTTATCGCAAAGGAGCCGGGCTTGCGGAACCAGTCATGGGTTTCCTGCATGCCGTCAAGGGAGAGCTGGTATTTCTGGCACCCGTATTCTTTCAGCCTCCCGCACACTTCATCATTCAAATGAAACGGATTGCCAAGAATCGTAAAAGGGATGTCCTGCTCTTTCAAAAGCCCAAGCAGCTTCCAGAAATCAGGATGCAGAATGGGATCGCCGCCCGTGATATAAAAATAGGGCAGACGGTCATACGTTTCGCAGAAGTCCAGACAGTTGTAAAAAGTATCCTGCATC
>JAIDDH010000094.1 GCA_029055435.1 Acetatifactor sp. | reverse complement strand
GTCATCTATGTAGCTCATTATTATCTGCGCTATAAACAGCGCAACACACAAGACTCCAACTTCAGTATTTCTAATTCTTCTATTCGTTGGTGCAATATAATGAAATACTTCATGCGCCAAAAGCTTTGAATATTGGGGGATATCCACTAAAGCTTCATATGGAAGTACAATATTCACAATAATATATTCAAATCCATCTAAATGAGGCAACATTGTTGATTCAATTTTAGGTGTAACATCAAAGGTGATAAATGGTACAATTGTAGCTTGGCTACCATATTTGGGTATGCAGTATGCTTGTATAAGTAACTGCTTTACAATACCATAATATGTCCTCAAAATTTTACTATAGCTTCCAGTATTTTTAAGGTGCGTATTTGGTATTTCAAAAAAAAGTCGATTCGCTTGGGAAACATGCAGTATTGTTTGCCTTATAGTGCTAATCAGCACCCTCATGCTATCATACTTTTGTGCTCTTGAAAGCGGAACATCATCCCGAATTAATTCTTTTAAGTATTTCATACTAACACTAAACTGGTAATGTAAGTCGGAAATCCATGGATAACTTAAACCTGAAGATATATTCCTCAGATAATCTTCATATAACAGCCATAATGTTTCCTTTAAATATGGTAATTCTTGAAAAATCTTATCTCCTACAATATCGTCGATATCTTTATAAACACGTTCTTTATCCTCTAACAAAATAATGGTTCTGGAGAATCCCTTTTTTAATTTATATTCTCCAGCCTTCAAAGAATCATAATCTATTTTTACCGAGAGTTCCGTATTTGCTTGAATTATATTATCAAAAAAACATTGATTTCTTATATGTATAAATCCCGTATCATTGTATATCTTCTTTGTTAATTTTATCCCTGGAAGCTTTAATGATAAATCATGTTCGCCCAAGGTTGTATCAAAAGATACATCTGCCTCATCCAAAAACAAACCTAATGCTTTTTTAAATTCTTCATGATTATATGTTCCTTTTTTAGTAAACCTAATATTTAATTGTCCCTCCACATTTTCATAATTTATGTTATCATTATTTATATCTCTTAATCCCATAATTGTTGCAACATTAGCAATAATTGACTTGTTTAGTCCCTTAATTTGAGACATTCTAAGCGCTTCCAGCACAGTGACTACATCTTTAAATTCATTTGTCAACCAAATTACTACTAAGTCATTTCCACCCAATGTGCCATAAATTTCGTAGCATAGTTTGTCATCATTAATACCATTTTGGGCACATAAATCATCGATTAGACTACGCATTGCTTTATACATAGTTTTTCCTGGTTGTTTGGTTATATAAAAATCGTTATGAACTTCTGGTGAAAAATCAATCATTGAAATTCCGAAAAATCTATACTTTTCTTCATCTCTTAATCTTTCAGATTCACACATCGAATTATTATATGCTTTATGAAATGAAAAAAGACACTTATTTCCACCTTTTTGATAATTGAGACGACTTTCTCCAGGATTTATCTCATATAGCAAAGTGAATTGGCGTTCTCCCACCCACTTTTTTTCGCTATATTGGGATAAACGAAACTGCTGAAATTTATTTATATCACGAATTTCTATCCTATCAAAGATAGACCATACCACACTTCTAATAAAGGATTCGCCACCATGAGCATTTAAATAAAGTTGATCGTCATTTTCAAAATTATCTGTATCAATTGCTGCATACTTAAAAAAGTTCATCAAATATCCTGTCATCTTTATTCCCCTTTATTTATATGTATTTTTAAAAATATAATTTGTACATAAAAAATGATGCGTCTAAGATATTAGGTCTCTAATTAAATTACAACTCTGCTGTAATTTAATCCTTTCCCTCACAACCTCATAGCATCATTTATACTCCAAAATGTATTATTTTAAACTATTAATTAATTCCTCATAATCCTCTGTTAAAGGCATGCCAATTAATCTCTTATATTCTTGTAGTTCTTCTTCAGTCCTCTCATCAGGGAAAACATCATAAAAAGAATTTACCCTAATTCCAATCTCTTCTGTATCACTATCCTTTAGCATAATTAGCATTCCTCTTCTCTCCACAGGATTTACAGTACGCAAGTGTACTACCGGCTTCTCAGATACTTTACATACTATAGCCACTTCACTATATCATGTAAACACTCAAAAATCAAGTGAAATCTACTTCTTTTTAATAATTTCTATCTGAGATATAAGTATGCACCCTTTACCTAATAATATTCTTTTATTTATTTTATTCTATCATTCTTATTGTGATATTCATATTGGTAATTTTAGCAAATTTTTCTATATGGCGTTTTATTGTCCTAAAGGTAGTATGCTTCCATTGAATAGACAATCTTAAGTATGGTATATCAATACCATCGCATGTATAATATAATTAGTTTTATATTGTCTACAGCAAGCCTTTAGGGCAAGGAGTAGTTTATGAGCAAAAACATTTTTAGGCAATCTATCAGAAAAAACATCTTAATGTCTCTGTGGCTGACAGCTACCCTGTTGCTGACCTCCTGCGCAAATGCTGCGCCCGATATAGAGCCGGATACCGCACCGGACACCGCGCCCTCTGCGGAATACACACTTCTGGGACGCACAGCGCTAAAAAGCGGGGAAGAGACCCTTTTTAGAAGCACACAGATTACAGACGGGAAAATTTACTGCGGTCTGTATTCCTATGAGGAGAAAGCCGAAGTCTCCCCTGAAAGCGCTGCTGAGAGCGCTACCTCAAATTCCTTAGAAAAAATCCTCACCTTCTCCGCAGAAGGCTCGCTTCTGGGGGAAATCACACTGCCTCTTGGCAATACCCAGGACTCTGTGAGATGGTATGTGGACAGCGCTCAGAATACTTATCTCGCCGCCCGGGAGAATGCAGAAGCTTCCAAGAGCTCCGATACTCCTCTTCGCATGTACAAATTCGATGCAGAGGGGCAGCTCTGCTATCAGCAGGAATTCACCGGGCTGTGGGACTACACTTCACCGGATATCTATATCAACGACATATGTGCAGACCGGAACGGACAGGCCTATCTGCTTCTATCAGACGCCATTCTCTTATTTAAGCCGGACGGCTCTTTCCACGGCCGCATCGAGATGAATCAGCCTTCTCCCCAGTCCTTTATAGCCGGGACAGACGATGCTGTCTACATTCTCTGTCAGGCAAACAACAGCAGTTATGAGATTGCTCAGGCAAACTATACCGACAAAAAAGTCACCATCACCCATGATAAGCTTCCGGCGATTGACCGCAACCATGCCGCCACCTGCGGAGAATCGCAATTTCTGTTTTCCACGGCCACCGGCCCGTGTCTGTATCAGGGAAACACGGGTGAACAGACCCTTCTGTTTTCCTGGCTGGAGCAGGATATTTTGAGTTCCTCCGTGCGGAATTGGGGAATGACCGAAGACGGAACGCTTATTCTCCTGATAAACGAGACTCAAAACAGCCGCCAGACCACACAGCTGATGCGCTTTGGTCCAAAAACTTCCGCGCAGGATTCTTCCGCAGCACCGACAGAGACAGCGCCCAAGGATCAAAGAATCGTGCTCACACTGGCGGCCGTACAGCTGAGTTATTGGGAAGATGAAGCAATTGTAGAGTTTAACCGCAGCAACGAACAATACCGCATAGAAGTGGTAGAATATCTGCCCACAAACGTCTCGCATACCGGGCAGGACCTTTTGGACGCACGCACTAAATTAGAAATGGAAATGGCTCTGGATACAAAGGGTTATGACATTATCTCCCTCAACAATCTGAACGTGGCAAATCTTGCGGAAAAAGGTATGTTTGAGGATTTATATCCCTATCTGGATGCAAGCAATGTCTTTGCTCGGGAGGATTTCTTCGAGAGCATTCTGGACGCATACACGATGGATGGCCGGCTGGTTTCCATTCCGGACAAGGTCGGCATAGACGTAATCATCGGAAAGAAAGCAGATTTTGGAGACCGGCACGGCTGGACGCTGCGCGAGCTTTTGGACTATGGCAAGGCACATCCCGAGACGCCGCGCCTTTTTGCCACGGAATACCAATCCTACGCCGCGTCGATTCTTTTATACAATGGAACCGACAGCTTTGCCCGCATGGAAAATGGAGCCGCCTCATTTGACGAAGAGGCCTGCCGGGATGTTCTGGAGCTGCTGAAGGCCCACGAGGACACCACCTTTCAAACCTCCAGGGCTACCAGATTCAAACAGGGAAAGTCCCTTCTGATTTCTTCTTATATAAGCACTTTTGATAGTCCGCAGTATATCCGCGCTCTGTTCGATGAGCCTGTTACCTACCTTGGGTATCCCGACCCGGAAGGAAACTGCCGCCTGTTCTACAGAGGGGAGACAGAATACGCAATCAGCTCCCACTCGGACTGTAAAGAGGGAGCCTGGGAATATCTTGAATTTTTCCTGAGCAATCCTATGTTCGACTCCGTTTTACCCTCTCAGAAATCCATGTTTGAGGAGATGGCTGCGCGGCAGATTGCCGAACAATATGTCAGGGACGGGGATGGCAATATTGCATTGGACGAGAATGGCAATCCCAGACTGAGGAGCACGCACACCGCCCATGAGAGCGGCGATGAAGAGAGCTGGAGTTTTACCTATGGCCCCATTACGCAGGAGGATGTGGACTGGGTTCGGGAAATCTTGGAGAGCGGCGGCCAAGTATGGCATTCCTCCGACAATACCGTACTATACCAGGCCACCATGGAAGAAGGGGCTGCTTACTTTTCGGGTCAAAAATCCCTGGACTCAGTGGTGGACATTCTGGAAAGTCGGCTCACGCTCTATCTGTCAGAATAAAACAGCCCTTTTGCACTTGGATTTTCCCTGCCACTGTGCTATAATATGCAGGAATGCAGAAGCATGTTTACGCTTCTGAGAGCATGTTCCCACAGGCGGGGACATTTTACAACAGAGTAATTTACAATTGAGGTACAACAATGGAAATCGAACGAAAATTTCTGATCAAATCACTCCCTGCAGATCTGGAACAATACCCCTGTCTGCACATCGAACAGGCTTATCTGAACATCAACCCGGTGGTGCGGGTGCGCAAAGAAAATGACCATTATTATATGACCTATAAAGGCGATGGTATGATGGCCCGGGAGGAGAGCAATCTGGTGCTGGACAAAGAATCCTATTACCATCTGCGCGACAAGGCGGACGGCAATATTATCTCTAAGAGACGTCACCTGATTCCCCTGGAGCATCCCGGTTTTCAGGAGGGATTCCCGCCTCCACCCGACGATTATAGTCTGACTATCGAGCTGGATGTGTTCGACCCGCCCTTCGCCCCGCTGATCATGGCGGAGGTTGAGTTTATGAGCAAAGAGGCCGCCGAATCGTTCCTGCCTCCCGCCTGGTTCGGAGAGGAAGTAACCTATCGCCCCGAATATCACAATTCCCATATGTCCATGCGCGATATTAATGCCGCCCAGTCATAACCTGACCGGGCGGCATTATCATATCTATGCCAGACGCATATTTAACTGTTCGTAAATTTATTGCACTCTTTTTATTTTTCTTCCTCCTGCCCAGAAGCTGCTTCGCCAGCTACCTTGCCGCCCAAAAATCCGGCCAGCACCGCGGACAGATCCACTCCGGTGGACTCCTTCAACCCATCTGTCACCTGCACCACCGTGCCCATGACGTCCTTCATCAGCTTGGCGGAATTGCCGTCGCCATACATAGTGATCTTATCCACATTGGACAGCGGTGTGGCGGCGTTCTTCACCACCTCAGGCAGCGCTTTGAAATACATCTCCAGCACAGCAGCCTCGCCCATTTTGGTCATAGCCTCCGCCTTCTTCTCGATACCTTCCGCCTCAGCCAGAGCCTTTGCCCGGATGGCCTCAGCCTCTGCAATACCCTTGGCGCGAATACCCTGAGCCTCCTGCTCCATGGTAAACTTCTGTGCCTCTGCGGTAGCCCTCAGCGCCTCCGCCTCTTTCTCCCTCTCAAACTTCTCAGCCTCAGCATTCTTCTGACGCTCGAAGAGCTGTGCCTCGGAATTTCTCTGCACCTCGTAGAGCTGCGCATCAGCCTTCTGCTGTCTCGCGAACTTCTCAGCCTCGGCTTTCTTCTTAATCTCCGCATCCAGAGCCTGCTCCATTACCTCGGCTTCCTTGCGCTTTAAGAGAATCTCCTTCTCCTGTCTGGCAATGTTTGCATCGGCAGTTGCAATCTCCACAGATTTACGCTCAGACTCCTGCTGAATCTGATAAGCGGCATCCGCAATAGCGCGCTTGGTATCCGCGGCTTTCTGCAGTTCGGCCTGAGTGATTGCCAGCTCGTTTGCCTTCTGGGCAATCAGTGTATCCGCATTAATCTTGGCCTCCTGAGCCTCCCGCTCTGCATTGACCTGTACAATGGATTTCTCCTTCTGGGCTCTGGCCTGCGCGTTAGCAATCTCCAGCTCACTGGACACCTGCGCATCGTTTGCCTCCTTGCGGGCATTAGCCTGAGCCTTCGCGATCTCCTTCTCGCTCTCCGCTCTGGAAATAGCAGCGTTCTTCTGAATCTTTACGATATTGTCCACACCCAGATTCTCGATAACGCCATTGCCGTCCACGAAATTCTGCACATTGAAGCTGACGATATCCAGACCCATGGCAGCCAGATCGGGTTCGGCGTTCTCTTTCACCAGAGTGGCAAATTTCTGACGGTCAGAAACCATTTCCTCCAGCGCCATCTTACCCACGATCTCACGCACATTACCCTCCAGAACCTCCCTGGCTACACGGGCGATGTACTCTGGCTTCTTGTTCAGAAAGTTCTGCGCGGCCAGACGCAGGGTGTCCGCCTTGTCGCTGATTTTGACATTGACAGTGGCGTCCACATTGATGTTGATGTAATCCGCAGTGGGCACGGCATTGGAAGTCTTTACGTCGATGGGGATCAACTGCAGATTCAGTTCGTCCTTTCTCTCCAGAAAGGGAATCTTCACTCCCGCCTTACCGATAAGCACCTTGGGATTGCGGCGCAGACCGGAAATAATGATGGCCGTGTCGGGCGAAGCCTTCACATAACCGCTCAAAATAATGATGAGCAGAAAGATCACCGCCGCAACAATGGCGGCTACGGAAAAAATGAATGATAAATCAGGCATACTGTCTCCTCCTTACAGGTATATTATTGAAGTTCAAAACCTTTCAATCCTTGGTATACTATATTATCGGAAGCGTCAAATCCTTCCATATAATTTTGTCAGCTTGTAAATCTGTTTCGCCAGCTTATGAGACAAGGCCTTGGAATCCATACGCCACTTCCAGTTCTCGCCCAGCGTGGAGGGGATATTGATGCGGGCCGAATTGTCCAGCTCCAGCCAGTCCTGCATAGGAATGATCACCGTGTCCGCCACACTGGCCATCCCCGCCCGAATAATCTCCCTGCACAGATTTTTGTCTTTCTTACAGTGCAGATACTTTTTGACGAATTTGATGTCCTTGTCCGGCATCTGTCTCAAAAATCCCACCATAGTATCATTGTCGTGAGTCCCAGTGTAGACCACACAGTTTTTATCATAGCGATAGGGCAGATATTCGCTCTCCCCGCCAGCATCAAAAGCAAACTGTAAAATCTTCATATTGGGAAAACCGGTTTTCTTCACCAGCTTCCTCACACTGTCCGTCATAAAACCCAAATCCTCGGCAATCACCTTTTTTTTGCCAAGCTGCTTCTTCAACACCGCAAACAAATCATATCCGGGCCCTTTGACCCACTTGCCGTTCACCGCCGTGGCGTCGCCATAAGGCACCGTCCAATACTCGTCAAATCCCCGGAAATGATCGATACGCACCACATCATAGAGCTCAAAGCACTGGGCAAAACGCCGCATCCACCACTCGTAACCGGTCTGCCTGTGATACTCCCAGTCATAGAGAGGATTGCCCCAGAGCTGTCCCAGTTCGGAGAAATAGTCCGGCGGACATCCCGCCACACCTGTGGGATAGCCTTTTTCATCCATCTGGAATAATCTGGGATTTGCCCATGTATCCGCGCTGTCAAAGGCCACATAGATGGGGATATCACCCACAATCTCAATGCCCCGCTCATTGGCATAGCTCTTCAGCGCCTTCCACTGTGTATAGAACAGATACTGCTGGAATTTGTAAAAATTGATCTCCGTCTTCAGCATGCTCCGGTATTTTGACAGAGCGCTCTTTTTGCGCAGACAGATGTCCTCGTCCCACTCGATAAAGCAGACCCCTCCGAAGTGATCCTTCACCGCCATATAAAGCGCATAATCATCGAGCCAGTGGGCATTCTTCTCGGTAAACGCCAGATATTCTGCCTTCCTTTTCACAGAGCTGAAACTGCGCTCATAGGCCTTTCGCAACACTGGGAACCGGACATAATACATCTTCTCATAATCGATGGAGTGGGCATCCTGTCCAAAATCACAGGAATCGCATTCCTCTCTCGTGAGATATCCCTCCTGAATCAAAAGCTCCAGATCAATAAAATAGGGATTCCCCGCGAAAGTGGAGAAAGCCTGATAGGGCGAATCTCCGTAGCCGGTGGGCCCTAACGGCAGAATCTGCCACAGTTTCTGTCCCGCCTCCTGCAAAAAGTCCACAAAACGATAGCTTTCCTTTCCAAAGGTTCCGATGCCGTATGCAGACGGAATGCTGGATATCGGCATCAAGATTCCCTGTTGTCTCATTTCTTCCTATCCTCCGAAATTCATACCTTAAACAAGCTTATTATATCATCCCCGCTCAACTCTATGCAACCATAATCCCCGACTTTTTGCCTCCCAATTATTGTATAAGATAGACAAAGTAAGCCATATAGCCGATCAGCATCACACTTCCTCCCACACGCCCCAATCTCTTTCTCGGAATCACACACACAAGCAACAGCGCCATGGCCGCCACAGCCACAATGCTGTCCACCATGAAGTTCGCGATATAGGGCACCGGTGTAATCAGAGCCGCGGTACCCACCACAAACAAGATATTGAAAATATTGCTTCCTACGATATTGCCCACGGCGATATCCGCCTTGCCCTTTACTGCCGCAGTACAGCTTGTCACCAGCTCCGGCAGGGAGGTTCCCAGCGCCACGATGGTAAGTCCCACCAACCGCTCGCTCATACCGAACCCTGTGGCGATTGCAGTGGCCGCATCCACGGAAATATCGCTGCCCAGCACGATCATGCCAGAGCCCACAAGCACCATGAGAATCATCTTCAGCACCGATTCTTCCTCCTTTGCCGTCGGAGCCTCCTCAATGGCATCCTTGTCGGTCTTTGACACCCACACCAGATACAGCAGATACACGATCATAAATCCCCATAGGATAGCTCCCTCCGGGCGGTTGATCTGATTGTCCGCCAACCCCAGAAAAGCCAGAAGCGCAGTAATTCCGATAGTGAAGGGTATCTCTATGCGAATCGTATTCTTTTTCACCGCCACCGCACGGATCACGGAGGTGAGCCCCAGAATAATCAGCACATTCAAAATATTGCTGCCCACCACATTGCCGATAGTGATCTCCGCATTCCCTTTCAGGGCCGCAGAAATACTCACCGCCGCCTCCGGCAGGGAGGTTCCCATGGCAACGATAGTCAAACCAATGACAATCTGCGGAATGCCGAATTTATCCGCAATCTTGGAGGCCCCCTCCACAAACCAGTCCGCACCCTTTATCAAGAGCACAAATCCTAATACCAGTAACAAAAACTGCAGCACCATTCCCATTTTTCTACCTCTCCTTTTCCTTTTTCGCGCTGAGGATAAAAAAATAGACCTTCAGCACGATTGTGCTAAAAGTCTTGTCCTCTCGTCTTCCGCAAGCCTGCGCCACGTCTCTGAAAGTGTGCAACCACGGCTGAACTGACTGTCCAGATATACAGTCGCAACCGGGGTATGTTGATTGCACTTTTACAACTACTCCCTTTTAACCAACAACAGATTAGCATTTTTTCCCAAACTTGTCAAGAGTCAAAGGGCCTCTCATACAGGAAAATCTCATTATATCCCATCCATTTTAAGGAGAGCATTGCCGTTGCCTGCGGCAAACCTGTCTGTTATAATATGCGCATAGGATATGCAGGAGGACAGGAAACATGACATACAGCAAAAAACTGCTGCTCATTCAAATAAGCAATTATAAGCTTGCTGAGATTCAACAGCTATGCAGAACGCTGGAGATACAGACAATTATCGTAGAACCAAAAGATTTTGGGAAGCCCTTGGGACAACTGGCCAAGATTGCAGGAATACAAGGCAATAGCGCAACAAAAAGCCCCATAAAGACAGGGAGCAGCATGCCGCCGGTGGAAATGATGGTGTTCTGCGGGCTTACTTCGGAGGCCCTGGACACATTTCTGGCGGCCTACCGGAATGCCGGGATTGCTCCCATCGGACTGAAGGCAATAATCACGCCCTCAAATATCCGCTGGGATGTATATACGCTGTGCAGAGAATTGATGCAGGAACAGCTACAATGGGGAAAATAATCTGATATTATAGTTCTATTTGATTTTCTCCCAATCCCCTCCCTCCGTGGCAACGACGTCGCGGACAGTAAGCGTATCATTCTCCACGGTAAAACGGATGTCAAATCCGGCAAATTCCATACCATAGCAATAATCCGGCTGCTTGTTGTAGGCAGCTCTGGGATCCTGCTGCAGCACATGAAGCGCGGCCTCCCTCTTGTCCCCGGGGAGTCTCCTCAAAAGCACTTCGGGAAAGACTACCTTGATGCCATCCTCCCTGTGCGCCTGCCCGAAACCTCCCGCCGCCTCGGGATGTGCATCCGCATAGGGCAGATAGGGCTTGATGTCATAGATGGGCGTTCCATCCAGCAGATCAGCGCCAGACACAATCAGCTTCGGTGCCCCCTCGCCCTCCAGAACGACCTGTTCCAGCTTTACGCAGGAAAGCCCGATAGAATTCGGGCGAAAAGGCGACCGGGTGGCAAATACGCCCCGTTTCTCCCTGCCGCCCAATCTGGGCGGACAGACAGTCGCAGACCAGCTTCCGCGCTTTGCCTCGGAAAATTCCCACAGAAGCCACAAATGAGAAAACTCCTCTATGCCAAGCAGCGCCTCCGGCCTACGGTATTCCGGCTCAAATAATATCTCTCCCCGCAGCTCCGGCACCAGACCGCTCTGTCTGGGAATGCCGAATTTGGCGGGAAAATCTGTATGAATTCTGGCAATCGCCCGTATTGTCTGCTCACCTTGTCCCTTATTCACGCGCCGCTCCCCTGCCTATGCTCACTGCTGCTTAACGCACCGCTTGACTTGTGTATTGTATCAATGCATGTCTATATTATAGCATAAGCATTAATAGCGAGTCTATGGCAGATTGTATCACTACACTCTCATTGATCTGATTTTATATTACTTTATCTGCACGCTCAAACTTTTTCCCAATGATTCCGCTACTTTTATAAGAAAATCCAAACTGGGATTATAATTGCCGCTTTCAAGTCTGAAAATATTACTTTTTTGTGTCCCTACTCTTTTAGCAAGTTCTGATTGTGTTATATTTTGTTCTTTTCTTGCCCTTATAATCTGCTCAATGGCTTCATATCTAGGCTTCAGTTTCTCATATTCTGCCTTAAATTCTTCGTCTTTCAGCATATTTGCTTTCATTTTTTCAAAAGATATACCTGCCTTATTCATAACTCAGATCGCCTTTTATAATCTTCTATATATTTCCTTGCTTTATCTATCTCTTTTTCAGGAGTTTTCATAGTCTTTTTAATAAATCCATGTAGCAATACAAATTTATTATTGTAATATGTAAAATAAAATATCATTCTCTTTCATGTAAAATTCTAATTTAAAAATTTCAGTCACTTCCTCCCTTGTCATCAAGTTATCGCATGTGATAACTTATGTCAAATAAAAACTCCTCTTGATAGCGTAAATTGATTGTAGGAAAATAAAAGAAAAATACACCTAAGATGTGTTTCAGATTAGTCCACTATCTTTACTATATCAGATTTTAACTCTTTTGCAACCCTCATATATGATACGAATAACTTGAACGCTAACAAAATCCCTCTTGACTGCATCCGTGAAATACTGACGCATAGCAGTCTGAGTACCCCGCTCGGATATATCTACAATCCGCTTACGGGAATCGGATTTTTAGATACCCGAAAATGCTAGTAAAATCAAGGAGGAAAGCACGCTGTCTACAGCGTGTCTAAAACGGTCTTTCAATTTGAGTCATACGGTTCTTTTTCCAATTCTTCCCTTCCCTTTGTCCAAGCAGTTTATATCCCTATAATACCAGACTCCACGGCATTTTCAAGCATTGTTTTATTGGACTATTTGCATGATCCTTAATCATATAAACGGCAAAGGAGATACCCATAGATATCCCCTTTTAGTGCACTCCTATTGACCCAAATAGGGAGAAACCGCCGCATACAGTTTTTCCGCCGTCTGGCAGAACCATTCATACTGTTCCTCTGTGCTTTTCCCTTTTCGGGAACCGAAAACGCTGATGTTAGCCGCTTGGGACTTACCATCCCACACAATCTGCCCCTCGCTTTCCAGTGCGGCCTCAATCGCAGTTTTCGCCTGCTCCAGCCGGATAAACCTGTCCGGAGCATTTTGCACGAAGAAAGCCGCTCGGAGGGTTTCCTTGCGGGTGTTGACGGAACATTCAATACGGAAGACGGAGTTGTCCAGCCATATTGCATACCAGTTATGATCACCGACCTTTGAAAGCCTTAATCCGCCGCTTAGTCTTCTCTTCAGGGCATAATCCTTAAATCCTGTCCAATATTCCAGATAAGCGGTTCCCGATCCGGCGCCGACATTCTTCTCTGCTTTCGCTGTTCCCTTTTTAATCAAAGCAGGGTCAAATACATCTTTAGAACACCTCTCTATGGTCTGCCGCAGATCTTCATAAAAGTTTGGCCCTTTTCTCGAAAAAGATCTCTCATGCCCTTCACTTAAAATGATCTCCGCCACATTGGAAAAGTTCTCCTCCATCCATTCCTGATCCTTTGCCAGCCGATCCATCCAAGGCATCAACTTTTTATCATCTTGAACCCACGGACTCTCTTTTGCGTCCTTTAAAATTTCAAGGTACTTTTTCCTTTCCTTGATAGGCACGTGTTCTCCTGATTTGCTCATGGCACCCCTGACGCTGCCGCTTTCATCAATGATAATTGGGATGATCTGCAACTTTTGGTAATTTGTCTCCTCAAAACTCATTTGCGCCTGTTTACTCCGAGCTGTCAGCAGCTCCATTACACAGGCATAACTGGTCATGTATGTCTTGCTGACAAAAGCAAGAACCGCCCTGCACTTCCGGGTAGTAATAGCTTTTTTCATATTATTTATCCATATGTCATTATCACGGTCAAAATTTCTATCAAAGTAAACCCTCAAACCGTAATGTTCTACCATGTACCGAACCACCTCATCCAGTACAATCTTCCAGTCATCACTCTTATAGCTGATAAAAACATAATCGTCTTCTCCAAGGGAATCAAAAGTGGTAATGTTCTGTGTTACCGTTTCTCTTTCTGTTTTTTGTTCTTCTGTAAGCCCCATTCAGTTTTCTCCTTTCTTTTGTTTTCTATCGGTATACGCTTTTTAGCTGAATCCTTCACATATTGTCACCAGCACTTCAGGGCAGACAGTGACAGACCGCACCAAAAGTACTAATAATAATGGGCTTCTTTCGTTTGATTGCCTGACTCGTCATATTCATACTCTATCCAATCGAAAACGCTCCCGTCTGAGTTATATTTTACCGCTTTCGTCTGGTTCCCTGACTTATCATATTCATACTCGTACGAATCGTCAATGCTCCCGTCTGAGTTGTATTTTACCGCTTTCGTCTGGTTCCCCGCATTGTCATATTCATATTCCGTCCATCCCCTAACGCTCCTAGCGCTCCCGTTCGAGGAGTAAATTACATATTTCGTCTGGTTCCCCGCATTGTCATATTCATATTCATATTCCCACCCATGTTGGAAAACGCTCCTATCTTGTGCTGTTTTCAACAGGTTGTCGTGAAGTGACACCCCAACCTCCTCGCTCCAATGGAAAGCGCTGCCCTCTGATGTGTATTCCATATCTTTCGTCTGGTTCCCTGACTCATCATATTCATACTCGTGCCGTTCGTATTGGACACCTAGCCCGTCATTGCTGTAGTGTACCATTTTTGTCAGGTTCCCTGACCTGTCATATTCATACTCGTCCCATGTGTATATGGCAGGGTCGGTCCAGTCTAAGGTATAACTTACCGCTTTCGTCTGGTTCCCTGACTCATCATATTCATACTCTATCCAATCGGAAACGCTCCCGCTTGAACGGTAATGTACCTCTTTCGTCTTCTTCCCTGCCTTGTCATATTCATATTCATAGCAATGATTATTATGCGCGTTGCTTGGCGAAACGAATACATTTTTTGTCATGTTCCCTGACTCGTCATATTCATATTCGTACGAATCGCCAATGCTCCCGTCTGAGTTGTATTTTACCGCTTTCGTCTGGTTCCCTGAATTGTCATACTCATATTCATACCATCCCCAAACGCTCCCGTCTGAACCGTATTCTACATATTTCGTCTGGTTCCCAGAATTGTCATATTCCCATTCCTCCCACCACTCCAACTCAAGCTCCTCTGGCCTGACCAATTTCTCCGGCTCATCTCCACCCAAGAATCCCAAAATTCCGGACGCTGCATTACCTGAATCCTTTTTGGTCTCACGGCTCTCCTCAGATTCTTTCGCCTGCTGTGTGCCCTCCGCCTTGCCACTGGTCTCCTGCGTTTTGCCGCATCCTCCAAAAATGGAGGACGCCACCACCAATGCCAGTAATACCGTTACCATTTTCTTTCTCATAATTTTCCTCCCCGCCTTTCTGTACTTACAAGCCTTATGATACTCAATCATACAAACTGCAATTCGACATATTTTGTCTCGCTTCCCATTATAACATTCAGCAATTCATTTTGCAATTCATTTTGCAATGCAGAAGTATTGCTTGCCTGAATATAGAATTGCAGTATAAAGACTAAATCGAAAAGGAGGAAAATCAAATGTCATTTCAAATTAAACCTGACAGAAAAGAAACGGAAAATAAAACCATACGCTTTCCATTACCGCTTATCGAAAAAATTAATGCCGCTTTAATAGGGCATGACACAACTTTTTCCGGTTTTGTAATTCAAGCCTGTGAGTATGCGCTGGGGAATATGGAACCGTCAGAAAAAAACTAGTTTTTAGACACGCAAAAGTAGCGGAAACCCTGATTTCATCAAGGTTTCCGCTACTTTAAATCGAGCTGCTGACGGGAATCGGACCCGTGACCTCCACATTACCAATGTGACGCTCTACCGACTGAGCCACAGCAGCACTTAGGGGATGCTTTCGCAATCACCGTGTTTCATTATAGCAAACACGCCCCCCGCTTGTCAATAACAATTTTTTCAATATTAGCAATGTTTACCAACTTCATCCGCATACTTTTTATGTATCCGCCGTCAGCCCTTCATATCCCGCAGGATTCCTTCAATAATCAGCTTTCGCAGCGCAGGCACATCCGTGTCAAAGCATTCCTCCGTGCAGATACACATCATATAGGTCAGCACCTTGCAAAATACAGTGTAGACAAGATAGTCCATGGGAATATCGGGATTGATGTCGCCCCGGTCTATTCCCTGACGGATGAAATCTCCAAATAGGTATTCCGCAAAATTCCGGGTCAGGGAATTTTCCTGCAGCCGCTCTTTCACCATTTTCCCGAACTGGGAATTGTCCGTCACCTCATGCACAAAATGGACAAAGCAGTATTTTCTACGGCTCTCCCGATCCAGATCATCAAAGATATAGTTAATCTGCTCCCTCAGACTCCCCAGCGGCATAATCAATCGCTTCATTTCATCCACTATGCTTCTGATATAAAAAATAAAGGCCCCGACCAGAATTTCCTCCTTGGAATCAAAGTACTCATATGCAGTGCCCTTGCCGATGCCCGCCCGCTCCGTGATGGAGGAGACGCGTATCTGACTGACACTGCATCCCTCTCCAATCAACTGCTGTACCGCGTCGTACATCAACAGCACCTTCGGTGGAATCTCCTGGACCGGTTCCATACCTGTCATTTTACTCATGCTTCCTCCGTCATCTCACGAAGCGTTTTTCTCCGAGTCTTTCCGGTCTTCTCGCTCTTTTTGTTTTTTCTGCTCTCCTTATCTAAAATCAGATAAAAACTGGGAATCAGAATCAGAGTCAATATGGTGGAAGCCACCAGTCCGCCGATGATTACCAGCGCCATACCCTTCATCATCACCGCATTAGTACCGATTCCGATACCAAGAGGCAGCATGGAGAGAATGGTAGTCAGCGTGGTCATGAGAATCGGACGCAGACGAATACAACCGGATTCCACCAGAGCATCCTCCACGGACATCTCCTGCCGCAGCATGTTTGTGGAGTCCACAAACAAAATACCATTGTTTACCACGATACCCATGAGCATCAAAAAGCCCATCAGCGAGACCATGCTCAGCGTCTGTCCTGTCACCCACAAAAACAGGAAGGAACCAATCAGTGCAAAGGGAATACAGGTCATCACCATGAGGGAGAATCTGGGCGATTCAAACTGCATGGCCATCACCAGGAATACCAAAAACACTGCTGTGAGGATTGCGTTGAAAATGGCAAGCAGCTCCTCGTTCATCATATCTGTCATCATACTGTCCGCAGGCGTCACACTGTCGGGGAAATCCAGCTCCGCAACCAATGCGTTGATAGCGTCCTGCGCCTCGTAAGTTTTCTCGGAATTCAATGTGGCCGTGACGCTGACAAAATAAAGTCCGTTTTGTCTGGAGACGGTCTCCTGTCCCTCCGCATAGACCAACTGCGCAATATCCCTCAGCGGAATACTAATGCCAAAGGAAGTGGGCAGCATCAAATCCATCAACTGATTCAAATCGTCGTACTGTCCCTTCGGGTACTCCAGCCGCACCTCATACTCAGAGCCCGCATTGGTGATGGTCAGCGCTTTCACACCGCTGATCACATTGTTCAGCGTCATACCCACGGAAATCGGGGTGAGACCATACTGCATGGCTTTCAGGGGATCCACATCCACCTTTACCAGAGTGGACGCATTGGCCAGGGAGTTGTCTACCTTGACCACACCGTCGATTTCCCGCATCCCCTCGGAAAGCATGGCCGCCGCCGTGCGCAAATCGTCCATGGAATGCCCCTGCAGATCAATCTCAAAGTTTCCAGTACTCATCATGGAACTCATACTGCTTCCGCTGGAAGCCACCGTCACATCCATATTGGTCATGGTGGCTCCAAGTTCATTCCATGCATCCACCACCTGCGCGGTTGTCATAGCCCTATCCTTCTTGAGCGTGGCAGTCATGCTGGCTCCCGTTCCGCTCACAGAGATGCTGTAACCGGACACATCAGGATGCTCCGCCGCAATCTGCTCCCACACTTTGACAGCCTCATCCCGCTTCTCCAGAGAGGTGCCGGAACGGAAATTCAGCGATACCGCAACCATACCTTCATCAGCGGATGGAATCATCTCCACATTCAAAAATCCGGCTATGACAAAGGATGCCACCAACAATAACACGGAGATAAACAGCACCGTTTTCTTTTTGTACAAGAGCTTTGGCATCTTCCTTCTGTAAAATCCCGTGATTTTATTTAACAACCTATCTACCGGGAGATTTTCCTTCTCCCTGGGCTTAAACACACAGAAGAACAGAGGCACCAGCATCAGAGCCGCAATCAGGGATGCCAGCATGGCAAGCACAATCGTCATGCCCAGCTGAGAGAACAACTGCCCGGACAAACCCTTCATCATGGCAAGAGGCAGATACACCACGATGGTGGTGATTGTGGAGGCCACAATGGAGGCAGTCACCTCCTTCGCCCCCTGGAATACCGCTTCACGCACGGAAGTCTCGCCCTCCTGCTTCCTGAAACAGCTCTCTATCACCACGATGGAAGCGTCCACCATCATACCGATTGCAATGACAAGAGACCCCAAAGTTATAATATTCAGGGAAAATCCCAGCAGACTCATCACAATCAATGTAAACAGCAGGGAAATGGGCATGGAGGAGCCTACGATAAGGCTGGCCTTGAAATCTCCAAAGAAGATAAACAATACCAGCATAGTCAGCGCCACACCGAGAAGCAGCGTCTCAAACACAGCCTTCAGGGAATCGATAATAGAATCGCTGGCGTTATAGGTAATCTGAAACTCCACCGCAGGCACCGTTTCCTGAATGCGTGCAAGCTCCCGCTCCACAGCCTGACACACATTCACTGTTCCGAAGCTGCTCTTATTCTGGATTCCGATGCTCAGATTATCCAGACCATTATAACGGCTCAGGCTCTCCGCTTCCTTGGTGGACATGGTGACATTTGCCACATCCTGCAGCGTGAGCACCTGCCCCGCCCCCGTCATAATGGGCACTTCTCTGAGCTTCTGAACTGTATTATATTCCATGGAAGTGGTGATACTGATATCCTGATCGCCCTGAATCACACTGCCCGCAGGATAAGAGAAATCCACAGCTGCAAGGAACTGGGCAATACTGCTCATGGTGAGGCCATACTGATTCATCAGTGTATCATTCAGCTCCACCTTGATATATTCCTCACTGCCGCCGTTTACCGACACCTGCGCCACGCCGGAGAGGGCCTCCAGCTCGGGCACCACAGATTCATTGATTACTTTCAATAAATCCACATCGCCGGTCTCCGTGGCGGAGATCATCATACATTCCATACTGTTGACATTCATCTCGATGATGGTGGGCTCTCCCGCATCTTCAGGAAGGGAGAGCTGAGCCACCTCCAGAGCCGCCCTCAGATCGTCATGACACTCAGTGATGTCCACACCATACTCGTATGTAAACAGCACCATACCGTAATTTTCATAAGACATAGTGGTAGTGGAATCCACGCCGCTCAGGGACGAACCGGAGTCCTCAATCACAGAGACCACCAATTCATCCACGCTCTGGGCATCGGCTCCCGGATAAGTCGCCATCACAATCAGCATGGGCATCTCAATATCGGGAATCAACTGAAGCTTGAATCCAAATATAGAGGAGATACCGAATACTGTCAGTGCGAGAATCGCCAGCATACAGGATACCGGCCTTTTTAACGCAAGCTTTGTCAAACTCATATTTCAACCTCTCAGTCATGCCGCCCGCTTCAGAGGAATCTCATCGGGCATTTAATTTATTTAATATTGGCATTAACTTCCACGCCGTCAATCAATCTGGGAGACCATGTCGTGATTACAACATCACCCTCGGAGATACCTTCGACAATCTCAATGCTGCTGTCATCAAAAATTCCGGCAGTCACATAGGTCTTTACCGCACGACCGTCCTTTACAACATATACATACGAGCCGTCTGTCTCGTAATAAACAGCATCGTAAGGAATGATAATCTCATTGTCCGCAGTGTAGGTGTCGCTGGTAATCTTCACGCTGACACCGCTGGGAAGCTCCTGTCCGTTGGCCTGGACAGCCGCCTTAATCTGGAAAAGTCCTGTCTGGGGATTGACCGCATTCCCCACCTCGGTGATCACACCGTCGAATTCCGCGCCGTTTCGCTCCACCTTGATCTTCTGATTCTTCTGCAGTGTATTCATGATGGACTCACTGACCTGAAAGGTCACAACCATGGTATCTTCCCCCGCAATGGTATAGGCAGGAGAAGCGGATGTGGCCATGCCGTTCACCTCCACATTTTTGCCCAGCACCTTGCCGGAAATAGGGGTAGTCACCTGATAATAAGAAAGAGCAAGCTCCGCAGAATCCACTGCCACCTTCGCAAGCTGCAGGGAAGTGTTCAACTGTTCCTTCGTGTCATCCAATACCGCTCCCTGAGTCAGCTCCTTGGCCTCCTTGGCCGACTCATAGCCCACTGTAGCGGCCTCATAAGCGGCGTTGACCTGATTGTACTGTATCTCCAGCTGGGAATAACTGCTCTCCAGCGCTTTCACCCCTTTTTTTGCCTCCGCCAACGTCGCCTCGTCAGCTCCCGCCTTCTTGAGCTGATTATAGGCTTTCTTCGCCTTATCCACTTCCTTTTCCAGAGAATCCAGAGAATCCTTGGTATTTTTCCACGCCACCTGCGCTGACACATACTGTGCCTCGGCAGTCTTGATATTGGCGTCCAACTGCATATTGGCCGATTCCTGCTGAGTAGTCAGCGCACTGTCCGCCTGCTGCTGTGCGTTGGTGTAAGTCAGCTTTGCCTGCTGAAGCTGAAGCTTTGCGACGCTGTCGTCTATCTTGAACAATACGTCTCCCGCCTGCACCTCGTCACCCACCTCAAAAAAGGTCTCCGTCACAGTGCCCTGTGCCATAGGAATAATATATACGGACTCCTCCGGGGAAACCGTACCCATAAACTGATTGCTCAGTACCAAAGTACCCCGTCCTGCTGCCTGCGCATCTACCAGGACTGCGGAGAGCGTCTCCTGCTCCTGCGCCGCATTGCCACAGCCCGCAAGCAGAAGTCCTGCGCTGAGTGCCAGTCCCAAAATCCGTTTGCTCTTGATCATCCTTCCACTCCTCCGATATTTTTGTCTGTTTACTTCTCAGATACGTTCGTTTTCCGACCAGCCAGTCGGAAATTACTTGTTGATTATACGTCCGAAAATAGCGAAAGTCAAGAAACTCTCTTCTTATATTTTATAAAATATCTATAAAAAAAAGAGGGCAGTCCGCAGAACCACCCTCACAACATTTTCCGAATCTTATTTTTCAGTCTCTGCAGCGCATTGTCCGCAGCCTTCTCATCCCGTCCCAGCACCTTTGCAATCTGTGTATAGCTCATACCCGTCATATACAGATCCAGCACCTGTTTCTCAAAACCGGAGAGCTCCCTCTCGATGGTTCTCTCCAGATAGTCTACCCGCTCCTTGTCCAGAAACAATTCCTCGGGATTGCGCTCCGAGAGATTTGCCAGAGATTCCGCAAGCTTTCTGGTCTCCCCATTGTCCTGCTCCCCCACATCTCCGTACAGGGAAATATAAGTGTTTAACGGAATATGCTTCTTTCTCTGGGAAGCCTGCACCGCCGTGTAGAGCTGGCGGCTGATGCACAGATCCGCAAACGTATAGAAACTGGCGTCACGGCCGCTGTCGTAATCCCGGACCGCCTTGAACAGTCCCAGCATCCCCTCCTGAATCAGATCCTCATTGTCCCCGCCCAGGATAAACATGGACTTTGCCTTGCTGCGCACCAGGGGCTTATATTTTTCACAGATATAGTCCATGACAGCCTCTTCGCCCTCCCGCAGGCGGTGAATCAGCTCCTCGTCCGTGGACTGCTCATAAAGTTCATAATTTTTCTTCGTCATAGTTTCCGGCTCCTTCAGCCCTGCAGTCTCTGCCGCACAATCTCATATGCCAGCACTCCTGCTGCCACAGAAGCATTCAAGGAATCAATATCCCCTTTCATGGGAATCGCCGCGACCATATCGCACTTTTCTTTCACCAGACGTCCCACACCCTCGCCCTCACTGCCGATTACCAGACCGATGGGGCCCTTTAAGTCCAGATTATACATGGCAGTTCCATCCATATCCGCGCAGACAAACCACAGTCCTTCTTTCTTCAGATCCTCTATGGTCTTGGACAGATTGGTGACTTTTGCCACCGGCGTATAGTTCAAAGCCCCCGCGCTGGTGCGGGCCACAGTGGCTGTCAGTCCCACGGCACGGTTCTTCGGGATGATCACCCCGTGAGCTCCCGCCAGATTGGCAGTACGGATGATGGCCCCCAGATTATGAGGATCCTCTATATTGTCCAGCAGAAACAAAAAGGGCGCTTCCCCCTTCTCTCGCGCCGCCTGCAGCATATCCTCCACCTCGGCGTATTCATAGGCGGCAGCCTGGGCTATGACGCCCTGATGCTTGCCGGTGGCAGACAATTGATCCAGACGCTCTCTCGCCACATACTTTATCTGAACGTCCCGCTTGGCGGCCTCCCGCTTGATAGTGATCACAGGCCCGTCCTGACAGCCATCCAGAATATAAACCCTGTCTATGGTTTTCCCGGCACGAAACGCCTCAATCACCGCATTTCTGCCCTCGATCATAAATTCCTTCACACGCTCACTCATGCGCTGTCCCATCCTCCATCAACTCTAATCCGTGCCTGATCAGCTCAAGCATCCGCTGATTCTGGCCCGTCAGGTACAGATAGCCCATCACCGCCTCAAAGCCTGTAGCCTTGTGATAGTCCGCCCTTGTGGCATTCTTCGCCGTGGTGTACGGTTTGGCATTGCGCCCCCGCTTAAACACCTGGGCCTCCTCCTCCGTGAGCTCGTCCTTCAGAGCCACGATGATTTTCGCCTGCATTTCGGCTTTCACATAGGCGCTGGTCAATTTATGCAATTCATTCGGGGGGCGATTGGCCCGCTCCACCACCAGTGTGCGGATGACCAGATCATAGACCCCGTCCCCGATATAGGCCAGCGTCAGCGGAGAATAGCTCCGCACATCCCGCTCCTCACAGCCAAAGCTTGTCTTAATCAAATCCAGCATTGTTCTCTCCATCACCGCCAGACAGCATACTCTGCCCCAGCAGACACCTCTATAGTCTCACGATCTTGACGCCCTCTCTGGTATCCTTCAAGGCGATGCCTCTCGCCAGAAGTTCATCTCTGATCTCGTCCGCCCGGGCAAAATTCTTCGCTTTCTTGGCCTCCTGACGCTCCGCAATCAGCCTCTCCACATCCGCGTCCAGACCTTCCTCCTCTTTATCCACAATCAGCCCGCAAATGTCGGAGAGCAGGACAATCTCCTCTTTCAGCCCGCTCAAAAACGCCTTTGCAGACTGCTCGCCCGCATGAGTGTTGGCAAATTTCACCAGTTCAAAAATGGCGGAAATAGCGTCCGCAGTGTTGAAATCATCGTCCATGGCCTCGTCAAATTTATCCGCAAAGCCCTTTGCCTCCTCAAGCAGCGCGGTCTCATCTCCGGTCATCTCACCTTCGCCCGTCTTCGACTCCAGATACTTCAGATTGTCCACACAGGTCACAATTCGCTCGTAACCGTTCTTCGCCGCCTCCATCAGTTCTGCGCTGAAATTCAGGGGACTCCTATAGTGGGCTGACAGCATGAAGAAACGAAGTATCTGCAGATCATATTTTTCGCTGATATCCCGAACCGTGAAAAAATTCCCCAGAGATTTGGACATCTTCTTGTTGTCAATATTCAAAAAGGCATTGTGCATCCAGTATTTTGCAAAGGTCTTGCCGTTCGCCGCCTCAGACTGAGCAATCTCATTCTCATGATGGGGGAACACCAGATCCTCACCGCCGGCATGGATATCAATCTCCTCTCCCAGATACTTTTTGCTCATGACGGAACACTCAATATGCCATCCGGGACGGCCCTCACACCACGGCGACTCCCAGTAAGGCTCCCCTTCCTTCTTGGGCTTCCAGAGCACGAAATCCAGCGCATCCTCCTTCTGATCCTCTCCGGACACCAGCAGGGAACGATTTCCTCCCCGCAAATCCTCCAGATTCTTGTGGGAAAGCTTGCCGTACTCCTTAAAGCTCCTGGTGCGGAAATACACGGTTCCGTCCTGCGCCGCATAGGCATGCCCTTTGTCAATCAGAGTCTGAATCATCTCCAGCATCCCGCCTATTTCCTGTGTGGCCAAAGGATGTGTGGTGGCGGGCTTCACATTCATGGCTGCCATGTCCTTCTTGCACTCCCCGATATAACGCTCGGAAATGACGGAGGCCTCCACGCCCTCCTCCACGGCCTTCTTGATGATCTTGTCATCCACATCGGTAAAATTGGAGACATAATTGACCTCCAGCCCCTTGTGCTCCATATAGCGGCGCACCGTGTCAAACACAATCATGGGGCGGGCATTGCCGATATGAATCAGATTATATACTGTGGGGCCGCACACATACATCTTTACCTTCCCCTGTTCCAAGGGCACAAACTCCTCTTTTTTTCCGGTCAATGTGTTATAAATTTTCATACTCATTTTAACTTGCTCCTCGCTTTATCCGTTTTCTCATTCATATTCTTTATCACTATCTGATGCCATCTCCCGCTGCAGCTGCCTGAGTTGTTCCTCCAGAGTAAGCACTCTGTTGATAAGCTCGGCATTGGCATGCTGCAGATTCGAGATATCCTCCCGCACAGGGTCGGGCAGATCCGTCTGATTCATGGTCTCCTGCGGCAGCAGCATATTATTTCTGCGCACCACACGCCCCGGCACGCCCACCACCGTGGAGCCCGGCGGCACCTCGCTCAGAACCACACTACCCGCGCCGATCTTGGAATTGTCCCCGATGGTAAAAGAACCCAGCACCTTCGCCCCCGCACTGATCATCACATTGTTGCCGATGGTGGGATGACGCTTGCCGTGCTCCTTGCCTGTTCCGCCCAAAGTCACGCCCTGATAGAGCGTCACATTGTCGCCGATGATAGTAGTTTCCCCGATGATGACTCCATTTCCATGGTCGATAAAGAACCCCTTTCCAATCTGCGCACCGGGATGGATTTCAATGCCCGTCTTGCGCACGCCGCGCTGAGACACATAGCGCGCCCAGAAATAGTGTCCGCCCAGGTACAGCTTATGTGCCAGTCTGTAATGAATCATCACCTTAAAGCTTGGATAGAGAAACACCTCCATGGCAGAATGAATGGCGGGGTCTCTCTCCCGAATGATTTTGATTTCCTCGCGGATATTTTTGATAAAACCCATAGCTACCTCACATAATAATACATAAAAAAAGATAAATCCATCTCAGAGACGAATTTATCCGCGGTTCCACCCTGTTTAAAGACCTATCTATGTCTTGGACATATCATGTCTTTCTCTCAAACGCTTAACGCGCGCCCACGTACTCTCCTACTGCGGCATCGCCCGGCGCACACAGCCGCCCTGCTGCCTTTTCGGAAAATCAGCTCCCGGATGCACTTCCTCTCCCGCCTGTGAGAATCGCTTTCAGCCTCCGACGATCCCTCTCTGCCACATGCCGCGAAAAGTACTCTCTCCGCTCTAAGCCTTTAACCTTATCTATCTAACAGAATATGCAAAATCCGTTCGTTTGTCAACTGATTTTTCACATCGTTATTGTTATACAGATATTTATGGGATGCTTATTTGATTTGACATGCCTTACTGCGACTGCTATAATAAACTCAACAAAAATCGACAAATATAAGGAGGTTTTTCAAATGGGTAAATTCGTAATAAAAACTGTTAAAACCGGCATTAAATTTGACTTAAAGGCCGGTAATGGTGAAGTTATTGCTACCTCTGAGGTCTACACATCGGAAAGCGCATGTAAAAATGGTATTGAAAGCGTTCGCAAAAACGCTGTTGATGCAAAGCTTGAGGATCAGACTGTGGAAAATCCTGAAACTGTTACCAACCCCAAATTTGAGGTGTATACAGACAAGGCTGGCGAGTACCGGTTCCGTCTGAAAGCGCGTAACGGAGAGATTATCGCCGCATCTGAGGGTTATAAAGCAAAAGCTTCCTGCATGAATGGCATTGAAAGTGTCCGCAAAAACGCACCTGATGCCGAAGTCGTAAAAGCAGAGGAATAGATTGTTTATGGATACAAAATCACAATGCCAATACTCCGAATCGTCTATGTTAGCGAGGGAAGCCTTGAAGCAGTTTTGGGACAACAACATGGACAACAGCAAAATAACAGTAATTTGTCCAAAGTGCGGAAAAACGCCAAAGGTCACGATTACGCCGAAAGGTGAAGAAACGAGAGTCCTTTGCGAATGCAAATATATTATTTCGGGTGAAAAAAACTTTTGGAGAGCCTATGAAGAAAAGGACCTGTTTAGACTCAATGATTCCACAAAACCATCTTTTGAGACGGATTAAAAAGGAACTATTGCGTTGAGGACTTTGACGGCATTTTCTTCGTCTTGCGGATAAAGATGCGCGATGGTAATAATCCACACAAAAGCCAGCCCACTAATCAGGGCTGGCTTTATTTTAACCAGAATCCTAATTTACTTAAATACTCCCTTTAAAGCACCCGCAACTTTAGATACACCATCTACAGTTAGTTTTGCCTTTACGCCATCAATAATCTTCATAGCAATATCATCTGGCAGATCAACACCGATTATCTTCTCTATTACTTTTACAGGTTCCTTTTCAAACTGTTCCTTAATATTAGGATTTTTAGAAACTTCCTCTACCACCTTACTGATCTGCTCTTTAATATCCATCACTATTCCTCCTTCTTGACATCTGATGTATTATAAGATACATACATATTTATTATTTTCTTATTGTACAATACATTTAGCTAAATTTCAAATAGCAAATCCGGTTGCAGTTTTTAGGGGCCTATGCCATAATAATAAACAGGTTCTGCAAACCGGTATTGAGAGATTAACAGAAGGGTATATGGGTAAATGAAAGCAAAGCATGCGACAAAGAAAAGGGTTTTTGACATAATACAGATCGGGACGAGGGTGGATATCCCCAGCAGGGCTTTTGATTTCTTTATTGTGTGTGTCATCCTCACGAGCATAAGCGTGACTTTTCTGCAGACCTTTGATTCTCTGCAGCACTATTCGCGGATTTTGAATGGTATTGAGCTGGGAACAATCATAATATTTATCATAGAATATCTTCTGCGGCTGTGGACAAGCGATATGCTCTATCCGAAGGAGCGAGGACTTCGCGCCGTGAGACGGTTTATATTTTCCTTTTATGGTATAGTAGACCTGCTGACCATTCTTTCTTACTTTGGACCGCTGTATTCCAACGGCATTGTGGCGCTGCGGATGATACGGGTCATCAGGATCATGCGGCTGTTTCGGGTCAATCAGAGCTTTGATGCCTTCAACATCGTTGCCGAGGTGGTGGCAGAGAAAAAAAAGCAGCTGCTGTCCTCCATATCCATGATTGCCATGATCATGCTGGCTGCATCCCTGTGCATGTATGGGTTTGAACATGATGTGCAGCCAGATGTGTTTGAAAACGCCTTTTCCGGAATCTGGTGGGCGATGTCCACAGTGCTCACGGTGGGCTATGGCGACATTTATCCCATTACCGTAGGGGGTAAGATCGTGGCCATCATCATCGCGCTGCTGGGAGTGTGCGTAGTCGCAATACCCACCGGCGTTATAAGCGCCGGTTTTGTGGAGTATTACGCAAGGCTGAGAAACGAGACTACTAATCTGCTGAATGGAGATACCCTGTCGCTGTTGAAGAAACAGGCAAGGAAAAACGGGATGTCCTCCGATGAGTATGTGCGGTATCTCCTGCACAGGAAGTCTTAATTCCTTATTTAAGGAATTGTTTCAGTACCTCCATCAACGCGTCAATATCAACCGGCTTGGCGAGATGAGCATTCATTCCATTCGTCAATGCGGCCTCTTTGTCTTCCTCCATGGCATTGGCTGTCATGGCGATAATCGGCAAATCCCTGACGTCTTTTCTTGACATATTCCGGATTGTGCGGGTTGCTTCGTAGCCGTTCATAATCGGCATCTGTATATCCATCAAAACAGCATCGTAATAATTTTCCGCTGACTTCTCTACCATTGTGACGGCATCCGTTCCATCCGGCGCCGATTCGACAACGAATCCGGCTTCTGTCAATATTACCTCTGCAATTTCGCGGTTCAATTCAATATCCTCTACCAGCAGAATACGCTTTCCATGGAAATCAGCCTTCGTCCATGCAGGGGCTTCCTCCTCTTTTTCAAGCAGGTTATTTGTGGCAAGCAACACTGATTTCAGATCGGACATAAAGAGCGGCTTTGCACAAAATGCCGTAACACCGGCCTCCTTTGCCTCTTCTTCAATATCTGACCAGTCATATGCCGTCAGGATAATAATAGGCACATCATTTCCAACCAGTTTGCGTATCTTCCTTGTTGTTTCCACGCCGCTTTGTTCCGGCATCTGCCAGTCAATAATATAGGTGTGGTAAGCGTCCCCTTCTTCATGCGCGACTTTGGCGTGGTATGCCGCGTCCCTGCCGGAGGTGGTCCACTCAGAGCGCATACCAAGCTGCTTTAACATTTTACTTACACTGTCGCAGACATTAAAGTCATCATCCACCACCAGAGTCCTCAGACCTTCCAGCTCCTTTAACTTCTCCGCACTCTTTTCGACATCCTGCAGCCTGAGTGTAAGCTCTACCGTAAATACGCTTCCCTTTCCCTGCTCACTCTCAACAGAAATGGTGCCGTTCATCATTTCCACGATATTTTTGGTAATCGCCATGCCAAGCCCGGTACCCTCAATGCCTGATTGAGTTACACTGGATTCCCGCTCAAAAGGTTCAAAGATATGCTCTACAAATTCCGGCGACATACCGATTCCATTATCTTTTATGGTAAATACATAATCGCCGTATCCATGACGAAATGTTGATTTCTGCATGATCCGGAACGAAACGGTTCCTCCTGCAGGCGTATATTTGACGGCATTGCTCATCAGGTTAATAAATACCTGATTCATCTTTAACGAATCCGCTATGATATCCTCATTGACAACATCAAAGGTATCAATGAACAGTTCAAGCTGCTTTGCCTTGACCTGCGGCTGGATAATATTCACCAGATTATGTATCATTTCGGAAAGATTGCACTCCTGTTCCTTGATCTGTACCTTTCCGCTTTCAATCCTGCTCATGTCAAGAATATCATTGATCAGGCTTAAAAGATGATTGCTGGAAGAAAGCACCTTCTGCAGACAGTCCTTAACCTGATCTTTATTGTCAATATGGCTGGCAGCAATTGTGGTAAATCCAATAATCGCATTCATCGGTGTGCGGATGTCGTGGGACATATTATTGAGGAAGGTGGTCTTGGCATTGTTGGCATGCTGAGCCTGAGCCAGCGCTTCCGACAGAACTGCCTTCTGCTCCTGCTCCTTGCGGATCATCTCGTCAATATTGCGGAATCCCGCAAGAATAAAACTGTCCTTTCCAAGAGCGCTTTCTCCAACCTTCACATAGGTATACTGGAAATGATGGTCTTCCCCATCTGCCTTTATGCGATAACTCCCCATGTATTCCCCATTCAGGCCTATCTCCTCTCTGACTTTGTCCAGAGAAAGGGCCTGTGTGAGATACTCCTGATCCTCCGGGTGGACACGATCCTGGATATACTGCTTCAAAATCGGGGCATAGGGCTGCTCTTCCTGAGAATCCTTTTCCAACCCCTCCGTCACATAACCTTCCAATTTTAGAATTCTGGCGGTACCACACTCCTCATTGATGGCAAAAACATTTGTATAGTCACGGCTTAATACTTCCACAATGGCAAGCTGCTCCTTCATCGCCCTGTTCGATTGTTCTGTGGTATCCAGAAGCTTCCTGCTCCATTGTCCGCGCAGATAAAGCACCAGAATGATGCAGATAATCAGGGTGATTGCCAAAACCACGATAAGCATGCTCTTCGGATTGGCCTGCATATATTGCAGAAGATTCATATCCTCTGCGGTATAGGAAGTATGTTTTAAAACCATTTGATTCAGCCTGTCATCCGACATCTGACGGATGCATTTGTTCAGTATGGTAACCAGCTCATGATCCACACTGTCACGGACATACATCTGAAATTCTATGTCCATATCGTTCACCATACTATAATACAGGGAATTGGTGGTGTCACGGTTTACAAACAACTGTGCCGCATAGGCATATACATAGGCAGCGTCCACCTCCCTGTTCAAAACAGCCTGCATCGCAGCCTCTCTGCTGGAATATTTCACAAACTCAAAATTTCCGGGAAGCTTCTGCGAAATAAACGCTCCGCCCTGAGAATCTGATACTGCGACCGTTTTGATATCTCCGGTGAAATCCTGTCTTGTTACCCTTGCCACGCCCGTCGTCATATAGGCATCCGTATTGAAGCCGCGATAAACGGCGTCTTCCGTGACAGCACTGACGCTGAGCCTGTCTATAACCACATCCACACCGTTAGTGCCCGCTATGGCATAATAGTCCGCCCTGTCCTCCGGCACCACGATTTCATAAGGCAATCCGGCCATCTCCATGACGCTGGCGAAATAATCCGGCAGAATCCCCTTTAATTCCCCGTCCACCACATAGGAATAGGGCTCTCTGTCGCCAAGGGCGGTTACAGTTATCTTTTTTTCTCCTGAGACAACCTCCTGAATGTATGCTTTCTCGCGATCTGTAAAGGTAAGTGCAGAGGAATAAACCGGACCATAATAGCGGTAATACAGCACATTTTTCCAGTCGCCCTCATACTGATCCATCTGATCAATGGCATAGTTGATTTCGTCAAGCAGCTCCTTGTCGTCTTTTCTGACAATTGCGTAGAAGTTATCTTCCTTGATAATATCCAGCGTCTTTTCATTTTCAGCCTTTCTCAAATTACTGGAAAGGACTGCATCAATCGCGCCGTCCTGCAAAGCGGCCACAAGTTCATCCGAATCGTCGTATTCCTTTACACGATAGGAAAATCCCTTCTCCTGCGCAAACTCCACCAGACTCTGGTTCTGGCTGCTTCCCGTCAGTTGTCCCACCGTCATTCCATTATAAGTTTTGTAATCACCGCTGTGCAGCTGTAAATTATCAGCCCGGGCCGAGAGAACAGTACTGTTTCTGCCTATAGGAAGAGAAAAGGCGAATCTCTCCTCCCGATCCGCAGTCCTCCGGGCAGTGGTTACCATGTCAATCTCACCGTTTTCCAGCATAGTCAGCATTTCATTCCAAGAATTGTCATAGCCGGTGTACTGGAAATTCAGATGGGAATATCGGGAGACAAGGTCAAGAAATTCAATGCCGTAGCCGGTCAGCCTGCCCTCTTCATCCTTCATGTGATAACCCTCGAAGTAGAAAATACCGGCTTTAACCGTCCGGTTATCGGACTGCCCGTCGGCTGCCGCTACTGTTATAAGATTGGACAGGATGAGGATTACACATATCGCAAATGCGACGATTCTTCTGCACGCTCCGCTTGCAACCTGCATCAATCCTTTCTTCAGAGTATTCCCGATGCTTGAAAACACCTTTCCTCTTTTTTGAATGTTCTGCACAACGATATCTCCTTATCAATTCAATAGCATGAAGGGCCTTATCCAAAAGAGATAACGCCCTTTTTATATTTCCATTCAACAAATCTGTTCAGGACACAGAAATTGCATAATTATTATAACAGAAAATGTCTGTATATTCAATGATAATAAGCCAAATTCTCAGCTTCAGTCCTTATAAAGATTTTTTCCAAACTCATACGCTTCCTGCAGATGCTCCGTCTTATCAATCTGCGGCTTTCCGTTTGTATCACCGCAGCCGCCGGCCAGCAGCATTCCCCTGTCACGGAAACCCACATAATTGACAACAGCAAACTGATAATAGGACACTGCCTGCTCAAAAGTCCAGAAAAAATCATCCGCCGATGTCATAAGCAGCGCGCTGTCCTTCACCGGATATCTCTCATAACGTCCATACGGCGGTTCAGGGTCTTCCTCCGCAATGCAGTAAAAACGCTCTATAAATGCCTTCAACTTTGAAGATATCGTCCAAAAATACAGAGGCGACGCAAACACAATCAAATCCGCCTCCTTGATTTTCGGAACCAGCTCATTAAACCCGTCTTTCTGTACACACGGTTTCCCATACCTGCAGGCATTACACCCCAGACAGCCATTCACCTCTGTTTTCAACAGCGACACTTTTTCCACAGAATGCCCCGCTTCTTCCGCGCCTCTCACAAACGCATCCACAAGCTGCGCCGTATTCCCTTTCGGACGGCCGCCCCCTGCCACAACTAATATCTTCTTCACAGTCCGAACTCTCCTTTAAATCACCCCTGCTGTACCGGACATCCGCTGCAGCCCTCGCACTTTCCCTGCACCTCCGAAGCAGTGAGGTCAAAGGCTGTCACTTATACACAACTCCGAGCCCACGAGACGCTCATGAATATCGTA